>NZ_AQPF01000080.1:0-9704 GCF_009846745.1 Alcanivorax xiamenensis
CACAGCGGCCTTGTAGAAAAGCCGTGGGAGCTTTAGCGCTACAATCAGATCGGATCCCAGCTGAACACGTCGCCGCTGCGTTCCAGCGGATAGAAGGTGGACTTCAGCGCCGGGATGGCGTGGTCGGCCACGGTTTCCGGGGTCCAGCCTTCGCCACGGTGCACGCTTTTGAGCGGACGGCTCTGGCCCATGACGAAGATCTCGTTGTTGCGCACGGAGAAGATCTGACCGCTGATGTCCTGGGCCTGATCCGAGGCCAGGAACACCACCAGCGGCGCGTTCTTGTCCGGGGTCATTTGCTTGAGTTTCTCCACCCGCGCTTTTTCTTCGTCGGTGCGGGCGGGAATCGAGCTGGTCATGCGGCTCCAGGCGAACGGCGCGATGCAGTTGGAGCGCACACCGTAACGCTGCATGTCCAGAGCAATGGACTTGGACAGCGCGGCGATACCCAGTTTCGCGGCGGAGTAGTTGGCCTGGCCAAAGTTACCAATCAAACCGGACGTGCTGACGGTATGAATGTAGGCGCCGCTGTGTTGTTTGCGGAAAATTTCCGCGGCGGCACGGCTCACATAGAAAGTGCCGTTGAGGTGAACGTCCACCACCAGCCGCCACTCTTCCAATGACATTTTGTGGAACATGACGTCACGCAGTACGCCAGCGTTGTTGACCACCGCGTCGAGGCGACCGAAGTGGTCCTGGGCGCAATCGACGATGCGGCGCGCGCTGTCCCAGTCGGATACGCTGTCGGTGTTGATGACGCCTTCACCACCCAGCTCGCGCACCATGGCGAGGGTTTCTTCCGCCGGGCTTTGCGAGCCGCCTTCACCGGTGAGGGATACACCGATGTCGTTGATCACTACTTTGGCGCCAGCGGCGGCCGCCGCCAGAACATAGGCGCGGCCTACACCGCCACCACCACCGGTGACGATAACAACTTTGTCTTCCAGCATGGGTTGTTGTGCCATGATTTCTCTCCCGTTGATACTTTGGTCTCAGGACGGCAGCCCGAGAACGTGTTTGGCCAGAATGTTGCGTTGAATTTCGTTACTGCCACCGTAGATGGTGGTAGGCCGGGACTGGATGAAAATCCCCGCCGGATGCAGATCCGGATCACCGGGCAGCGGCTCCAGGGTGCCGGAATCCTCACCGGCGGTGAGCAGCGCCAGTTCGCTGATGCGTTGATACAACTCGGACTGGTGCACTTTCAGCATGGAGACGTCCGGTCCCAGGGACTCGCCGCGTTTGAGCTGATCCGCGTAGTGCTCGTAAAGCGCCTTGTGGCAATCCAGGTCCATCGCCAGAGTGGTGTAGCGATCCTGGAACAGGGGGTCGCTCCAGACACCGAGCCGGCGCGCCAGACGTTCCACCCGTACCAGGGCGTTGGAGGATTGCTTCGGCGAGCCGAGGAAAATGCGCTCGAAGCCGAGCAGCGCCTTGGCCATGCTCCAGCCCTTGTTGACCTCGCCGACCAGATTAGCCTTCGGCACGCGCACGTCGGTGAAGAACACTTCGGCGAATTCGGCCTGGCGCTCCAGGTTGGGAATTGGCCGCACTTCAATGCCGGGACTGTCCATCGGTACCAGCAGGAAGCTGATGCCCTGCTGCGGCTTGCCCTCGCGGCTGGTGCGCACCAGCACGAAAATCCAGTTGGCCTCGGTGGCCATGGTGGTCCAGATCTTTTGGCCGTTGATCACCCACTCGTCGCCGTCAAGCAGCGCCTCGGTGCGCAGACCGGCCAGGTCGGAACCGGCGTTGGGCTCGGAGTAGCCCTGGCACCAGATGTGCTCACCATTGATGATCTTCGGCAAAAAGTGCGCTTTCTGTTCGTCACTGCCGTAACGGATCAGCAACGGGCCCAGCATGGTGATGCCAGAGTCCGGCAGACGGGCGCAGCCGTAGTTTTCCATCTCTTCCATCATCGCCAGCTGTTTGCCGGCGCTGAGCCCCATGCCACCGTGCTCGGCGGGCCAGCCCGGTGCCAACCAGCCTTTTTTCGACAGCTTCTGGTACCAGGGACGGCAGGGGTCGATGCCCAGCCGGTACGGCGGGTTACGGATTTCCTCGGGATAGTTCTGTTCCAGCCAGGTGCGCACCATGACGCGGAAGTCCTGGTCGCTCATGCTGTTGTAGTCGGTGTTATGCTCGGCCATGTTCAGTTACCTCCGAAACGGGGGGCGCGTTTTTCGGCGAAGGCGGCTTTGCCTTCCTGGTGGTCAGCACTGATCAGTAGCTGGCTTTGCCAATCCACCTCACGGGTGAAGGCCCACTCCAACTGACCAGCGAGCATCGCTTTGGTGGCGGCCACCGCCAACGGCGCCTGATCATTCAGAGCCTCGGCCTGTTGCAAGGCGGCCCGCAGGGACTGGCCACTCTCCACCATGCTGTCCACCACGCCCAGACTCAAAGCGTCGGCGGCTTCCAGACGCTGGTTGTACATCAGGATCTGGCGGGCACGGGCCATGCCGACGCGGGACGGCAGGGTGTGGAACAAGCCCAGATCCGCGGCCAAGCCCACTTTGCCAAAGCCCGATTGAAAACGGGCGTTGTCCGCGGCAATCACCGTGTCGCAAGCCATCGCCAGGGAGAAACCGGCCCCCACCGCCCAGCCTTCCACGGCGGCGATCAGCGGTTTACCCATGGTCAGCATCTGCTGCACCAGGCGGGTATTCCGGCGCATGCGGGTACGGGCACTGGCCAGTTGGGTTTCGTTCATTTGACCGATGTCGCCGCCGGCACAGAAGGTGCCTTCGGCGCCGGTGATCACCACGCAACGCACCCCGGCGTCCTGTTCCGCCGCCAGCAAGGCGTCGTAGAGCTCGGCGCGCATCTCCATGGAGAGCGCGTTTTTTCGGGCCGGGGCATTGAAGGTAAGCACCTGGCAGTTGCCTTCACGGCGAGACAGCAAGGGACCGCTCATCAGGCGTCCTCCTCATCGATCAGTGACATGAAACGGCGTTTGTGGCCGTCGACACCGCCAAAACGGTTGAGCAGCACCAGCACCTTGCGTGGGAACAAACCGATGTCGGCTTCGTCGGTGTAACCGATGCCGCCGTGAAACTGCACCGCTTCTCGGGTCACCAGCATGGCGGCGGTGGAGGCTTTTACCCGGGCGGTGGACACGGCGCGGCGAATACGCTCAATGGGGAATTCCTGGTCGATGGCACGGGCGGCGCTGGTGACCATGGCGCGGGTCAGTTCGATCTGGATTTTCAGGTCCACGGCACGATGCTGCAGAGCCTGGAAACTGCCGATTTCCTTGCCGAACTGACGGCGGATTTTCAGATAGGAGAGCGTTTCGTCGAACGCCGCCTGCATTACCCCCAGTAAATAGGCGGCACACCCCAGAGTGGCGTCTTCCAGCGCCGCGTCCATATCAGCGTTGCTGACCACTTCCCGCACCGGCGTGTTGCTGAATTTCAAGGTGGCGACGTGGGAGCCGTCCTGCTGCATCTGACGTTCCAGGGTCAGCCCGGCGGCGTCCTTGTCCACCAGCGCCAGCCCCTGGTCACATATCACCAGGAAGGCATCGGCGCCGCTGGCCAGGGCCACCCGGCGCACTTCGCCATCCAGAGCGTTATCACGACACACCGGCGGCTGGTCCCTGTCTCCCGTATTTATAGGAAGACCGATGCCAGCGGGCAGAATCAACCGCTCGCCCTGAATCTGCGCGGTGGCGGCGTCTTGCGGCAACAGCGCGGCGGTGAGCGCGCCTTCGATCAACGGCTCCGGCACCAGGCCTTTGCCCAGTTCCTCCAGCAACGCCACGTATTCCAGCATGCCCAGGCCGGCGCCGCCTTTTTCTTCCGGCACGCGCAGGCCGGTCCAGCCCATTTCACAGAACTCCCGCCAGATCGCGGGATCCAGGCCGAGGTCGCTGTAGCGGGTTTTGCGGGCCCGCTCCAAAGCGCCGTGGCGGGACACCAGCGTCACCGCACTGTCGCGGATCATCCGCACCTGTTCTTCCCGCGCCTCGAGGTCCTCTTGGGTCCATTCGATGGTCATTGTTCTCTCCCGAATTGATTGAGTACCGCTTACACACCAGCACGCAACACGCTTGCACGCAGATAATGGCGTCGCCTCGTCACTGCCCTGTCAACACCTATTAAACAAGTAGAGAGCGGCCCACGGCCGCCGCCTTATTTGCGTGCAAGCGTGTTACGTGTAAGCGGTTCATATCGTCAAACAAAATCCAGCTTGCCGTTGTTCACCACCACCACGTCACGCTCCACCACCCGGGCACGGAAGGAACCGTCGCGCCAGATTTCGGTGCGGATGGTCTCGCCCGGAAAGACCGGCGAGGAGAAGCGCAGCGACATCGCTTTCAGGCGGTCTTCCTGGTAATCCACCAGTTCACGGAACAGCGCATGAAAAACCACGCCAAGAGTGCACAGGCCGTGCAGGATCGGACGCGGATAGCCCGCGGCCTCGGCGGTGGCGGGATTGGAATGCAGCGGGTTGTCGTCACCGTTGAGGCGGTAATACAGCGCCTGTTCGGGACGGGTGGGCAGATCCACGCTGATGTCCGGCTCGCTGTCCGGCAGGGTGTGCACCGCGTGCAGCGGTTCGCTGTCGCCGCCGAATCCGCCCTGCCCGCGCAGTACCGTGGTCATGCCGGCGGTGGCCAGCAGGTCGCCGTTGCCGTCGCGCAGTTCTTTATCGCTGTACATCAGCGCGTTGTTGCCCTTGTCCACCACACCAGTGACCCGGGTGTTGCCTACCACCTCGCCGGACACCGGCAAAGGCTTGTGCCATTGAATGCGCTGTTCCCCGTGCACCACACGCACCGCATCAATGCCGGTGTCGTCACGGGCGACCCAGAAACCGGGATGGCCAAGTACCACCGCGATGCTCGGCAACGCACTGAAATCACGGGCGGAATCGACGAATTTCAGTTGTTTTTCGTCCAGGGGATCGGTACCCACACCGACGGACAACGCATAGAACGCGGTGTCCTTTTCGGTCAGCGTCTGGCGCACCTCGGGGATCGGGTAATTGAGCAAATGTTGCGGATCGATAGCCATGGGCCTTCTCACTTTTGTTCGTTCAATGGGTCTGTTTTTATTTGAATCACCGCATCGGCGGCGAAGGCACCCTGCCCTTCGGGCATGGCGAAAACCGGATTGAGATCAATGGAATCCAGACGCTCTCCGGCGCCAACCGCGAAGCGGGACAAATTGGCGAGCACTTCCGACAACGCATCCAGATCCACCGGAGCGCGACCGCGGGCACCTTGCAACAGCGGCGCGCCCTTGATCGACAGAATCAGATCGCGGGCTTCCTCGCGGTCGAACGGGCAACGGCGGAACACCACGTCCTTGAGTACTTCGACGAAAATGCCGCCGAGGCCGAACACCGCCACCGGACCGAACTGTGGATCGCGCTGGATGCCCATGAAGCATTCCACACCGCCGACGATCTGCCGGGCCACCAGCACCCCATCCAGTTTCGCGTTCGGGACATGGCGTTCGGCATTGTCCAACAGTGTCTGGAAGCCTTCGCGCACGGCGTCCGCGTCGGCAACATTCAACAGCACCCCACCGATTTCGGATTTGTGCACGATGTCGGCGGAGGCGATCTTCATCACCACCGGGAAGCCGATTTGTTCGGCGTAGGCGGCGGCTTCCTCGGCGCTGTCGAGCACTTTTTCCGGCACCGCCGGAATGCCGTGCGCGGCCAATAACTGCTTGGCCTCGGCTTCGCCGGGCGCGGCTTCCGGCAAGGTCACCGGCGGCACTGCTTCCCGCCGTGGCAAGGGCCGGGCGAAGGCGTCGCCCAACCGGCCCATGGCCTTGATCACTTTCACCGCGTCGGTGGGGTCTTCCATCAGCACGAAGCCGGCCTCTTCATAGGGGCGGTTTTGCTCCGGTTCACCGATCAGAGACATCACGAACAACCGATCCGGATGAGCGTCCTTCACTTTTTTCAGTTCCGCGCACAGCTTCGGCGCCACCGACGGCACCGTGCCGGCCTGGCTGAAGAACGCCATCACCGAGGCGTAGCCGCCATCGGACACCATGCGCTCACCGAAGGTGCCAACCAGGGTCAGGTCGTTGAGCACCTGGGCGGTGCAGTCCACCGGGTTGATCGGAGAACAGAACGGCACGGCGCTTTTCAGATCGGCCTGGGCCGGTTCCGGCATGGGCGGCATCGGCAGGTCCAATTGCTCGGCCAGGTCGCTGACGATGATGCCGGCGCCGCCACTGATGGTGAGCATGCCGAGGGAATTGTTGGCCGGGTAAATGCGGCGGGTGGCGGTATAGGCCACGTCCAGCAGCTCGGCGCTGCTCTCCACGCGGATCACCGCGTAGTCCGCCAGCATCGCGTCGAAGACCCGGTCGTCACCGGCCAGGGCGGCGGTGTGGGACATGGCCGCTTTCTGGCCCAGGGCGCTGCGGCCCACTTTCTGCAGAATCACCGGTTTGCGCGCGGCGTGGGCGGCTTCCAGCGCGGCGATGAACGAGTCCACGTCGCGCACCGCTTCGGCGTAGGCCATCACCACATCGATGTCCGGGTTTTCCACCATCCAGCCGATCGCTTCGCCCAGGGTGACATCGCATTCATTGCCGGTGGCGGCGCAGATCGGCGTGCCCAGCCCACGCGCCCGCGCCAGCCCCAACAGGTGCGCGCCGTAGGCGCCGGACTGGGAGGCGATGCCGATGCGGCCCGGCAGCGGAAAGCCGCGTTCCAGGCCGGACATGAAGCTGCCGAAGAAGCCGATGGTGCTGTTGAAGGCGCCAGCGGTATTGGGGCCGAGCAGGCGCATGCCGTGACGGCGCGCGGTGTCCAGCAATTGCCGCTGCAGCGCTTCGCCCTCCGCCCCCACTTCGCTGAAGCCAGACGAGAAAATAATGGCGCTGCGTCCGCCCCTGCGGCCCAGGGCATCCACGGTGTCCACTACATGCGCGGCCGGCACCGCCACCACCGAGGCGTCCGGTGCTTCCGGCAGATCATCAATGCGGGCGTAGGCCGGCAGCCCCTGGATCTCGCTGCGCTTCGGGTTCACCGGCATCACCCGGCCCTGGAATTCACCGCGCAGCATGTAGCTTACCGGCCGGCCACCGATGCGGGTGGCGTCGGCGGACGCCCCCACCACCGCCACGGAACGTGGCTGCAACAGCGGCGTTAGTGAAGCGAACCGGCCCTTGGCGGTACCGCTCGTGTTGGTGTGGTCTTGCATCACCGCAAGCTCCTTTCTGGTCCGGCTATTGCCGGGGCCTCTGAAAAATACCCCGTCATCCCGGACTTGACCCGGGATCTCCCTCTGCTCGGCGTATGGCTTCGTGGAAGGAGATGCCGGATCGAGTCCGGCATGACGCTTTTCGAGGTTCCCCGGATTTTCTTGTTGAAAGGCTGACCCGGGAGATCGACCCCGCCACCTCCGGCGACAAAGCCGCCGGGGTGCAGGGGTTTTCCCAGGTGAGCGCTTGGGAAACGGGGTACAGCGATCTCGGCGACGGTTGCGCGGGAGCGGGCTATCCGGGCCGGGACCGGCGCCGGGACAAGCGGTATAGTGACAACGTGGCCGGAACCGGCCATCGAGGGCATGCTCATCACCCTGCTCTCCCACTTTGTTGTTCTGTGCCGTGGTTTCGAAAACGGCGCCGGGTCGTTGCCCGGGCCGGAATTGCGGTTTATGGTAGATTCACCATTCTGAATGTCAATCCTTATTGTGAATGAAAATCCATGACTTCCCCAAAAGACGAACGCTCCGATAGCAGCAACAGAAACGGCGGCGGCCGAAATGGCGGCACCAAGGACGTGGGCGCGGTCGTGAACGCGATCCAGTTATTGCGCCACCTCGCCCACCAACAAGCGCCGGAGGGCGTGGCCGCCATCGCCCGCGCCACTGGCGTCAGCCCAAGCAGTGCCTTCAACATTCTGCGCACCCTCAACAACGAGGGCTTCGTTCGTTTCGATGAAAACAGCAAGACCTATCAGCTGGGTATCGGCCTGTCCGAATTGACCGTCAACCTGATTGGCCAGAGCTATGCCGACCTGATTCAGCCGGAACTGGAGAGGCTGGCCCTGAATCTGGATATCCTGATCGTGCTGTGGCGCATCACCCACGATAACCATGTCAGCGTGATCGCCCGCGGCATCCCCAATGTGGCCCACGTGGACGTGCGACTGGACAGCCGCCTGCCGGAACTGATCGGTGCCTGCGGCCGCGCCATCGCCGGCGTGCGCGATCTGCCCGACGCCGAGCTGCGGCGCCGCTTCGCACGATTGCGCTGGGAAAACCCGCCCAGCTTCGAGGAGTACCAGCAAGGCGTTAAGGAAGCACGGGAACGGGGCTGGGCCCTGGACGACAACTGCCTGTATCGCGGCATCAGCATGGTGGCCAGCGTTCTCACCGATCACCACAATCAGCCGCGCTTCGCCATCTCCGGCATCGGCATCACTGCTCAGCACAACGCCCAGGGCCTGACCCGGGCCGGCGATGCGATCCGCGATACCGCGCATTTCCTGGAACGTTCACTGTTTCCCCGCAACCTCAGGGAAAACACTATCGATGAATAGCATTCAGGATATGGAATAAAACACGCAACACGCAACACGCAACACGCAACCAATAGCGTTGCCACGCCTCACCGTCCGTCAACCTCCTCCGGGGTCAACATCAGCCGCGACCGCAAGGTCGCCCCCTCATTCGCGTGCATGCGTGTTGCGTGCTGGCGTGCAAGCGTTTTGATTGTCCCGCCCCTTCTGCTATCATTGATTTCAATGAAAGCATCCGAAGAACGCCCATGGCCTCCATTACCATCCGCAATCTCGACGATGAATTGAAAGCCCGGCTGCGCTTGAGTGCCGCTGAACACGGCCACTCCATGGAAGAGGAAGTAAGGCAGATCCTGCATCGCGCACTGGAACCGGGTTCAGATACCGGTCTTGGCACCCGCATCCGTGAGCGCTTTGCCGCCTATGACGCCGAACCGCCAGAGTTCGAACGGCACCAGGACGCACCCCGTGATCCTGGTTTGGATCAATGATTGTCCTGGACACCAATGTGCTGTCGGAATTGATGCGGCCGGCCCCCGAACCGCGGGTCGTCGCGTGGCTGGACCGCCAGCCCGGCCAGGATGTGGCGATTACCAGTATCACCGTGGCGGAAATACTGCATGGCGTCCGCCGATTGCCCGCCGGGCGACGCAAGCGCCAGCTCACGGACCTGTCCATAGGCCTGTTCAACGAGGAGTTCGCCGGCCGCATCCTGCCTTTCGACGCCCCGGCCGCTGCCCACTACGGGGAAAAACTGGCGGCCTGCGAAAAACGCGGACGGCCCGTGCACATGGCCGACGTTCAGATCGCCGCCATCTGCGAGCGGCACGGCGCTGTACTGGCCACTCGCAATATCAAGGATTTCGAACCGTTGGGGGTGTCTTTGCTGAACCCGTGGGTGGCGGGTTAGGTCACCGCCCTGCACGCTTCCCACAGGGGGCCTGTGGAAAGGCTGTGGGAGACCAGCTCGCTGGCGAACGGCCCTTCCGACGTGGGGCATTCGCTTGCCAGCAAGCTTCCCACAGCAGCCCTGTAGCAAGGCTGTGGGAGACCAACTCGCTGGCGAATCGGCCCTTCCGACGCTGGGGCATTCGCTTGCAAGCAAGCTTCCCACAGCGGCCCTGTAGCAAGGCTGTGGGAGACCAGCTTGCTGGCGAACGGCCCTTCCGGCGCAGGGGCATTCGCTTGCAAGCAAGCTTCCCACA
>NZ_AQPF01000081.1:0-8272 GCF_009846745.1 Alcanivorax xiamenensis
CTTCGAGGTAACCGGGCAATACAGGAGCCCCAGCCGGAGCGACGTTAAAATCGCTCCCGGCAATTTTTTATTCCCGCAATGCCCGCAGCCCCGGGTTTTGACTTCTTTAGCGTCCGGCGTCCGGCCCGTCTTATGCCTCACCGGCGTCCAGCCCCACCCGGTACAGTAACGTATCCTCATAGCCGCTGGTCACCGGCCATAGTCCGCATAACGCCTGATCCAGCCCGGCGTCGCCAGTGTCCACCAGCAGCGGACGCCCTTCCAGAGTGGCCAGTTTACCCCGGCTGGCGAGGATCTGGACGCGGTCCTTACCGAGACGGCGGATCACCGCCGGGCTGAACTGCTGGTTGCCCCGGCCGAACAGGTGCCCCTGACCGCCAATCACGGTCAGCAGCGCCCGCGCCGGAGCGTCACCGATGTGCTCCAGGATCGCCTCGGCGCTGACGTCCGCCGCCACCACCTCGCCATTGCGGATGATATCCACTCCGAGCAGCGTGTTCGGCAGCCCCAGCTGTTCCATCACCACCGCCACTGTGGAACCGGAGCCAACCAGGTAATAGACGTCGTCTTCCAGAGTGTCGATCACCCAGGCGGCGATTTCGGTGACCACCAGGTCTTCCACTTCGCGGCCGCCGCATTTCACCTGCTGCAGGTAACGCCCCTCCTCCGGCACCCTCAGGCTGCCATAGTAACGGGCGCGGACCTGGCCGTGGCGGAACGCCTCTTCGTCGATGTCACGGACCTCCGCGTCCCGCAGCGCCACCAGCCCACCATCGCGCAGGTCCGCCAGCAAATGGCCGGCGGCTTCCGGGTTCACCGCGTACACCGCCGAATGCATTTTGCAGCCAGCTGGCACGCCCAGCACGGGAATGCGCTGTCCCACCGCGTCCACCAGATCCCGGGCGGTGCCATCGCCGCCGGCGAACAACAGCAGGTCGACACCGGCCGCCACCAGAGCGGCCGCCGCCTCGCGGCTGTGCTCGGCGCGACCGCCCGACGATCTCCGCCGGGAGGCCGGCGTCCCGGCAGCTGTGCTCGCCCATGTCGCCGCCCCAGGTCAACCAGCGCAGCGGTCGCGCCGCCGATCCCAACGCTTGCAGAGCCCGGGTCATGCGCTCCACCGCCATCGGCCGGGCACCCCGGCGCAGCGCCTCGGCGCGGGTTTCAGCGCCGTCACTGCCTTTCAGGCCCACGGCACCGCCGATGCCGGCGAACGGATTGACCAGCACCCCCACGGTGAGCGGGGATTTTTCCTCCATCGTCATAAAATCATCATATCCAACAACAAGAATGGCCGTGCCGGGGGAGATCACCCCGAACCCAAGGTCAGCCCTCCATGGAGGGTCGGATTAACGGAGAGACTACCATGAGCCGCACTACCCTCTCCCGCTCGCCGGGATCCGGAGATTTCAACGACGCCGCCCTGGTGGACGAACAGGGGCGCGAGATTCCGATCACCGAAGCGATGATTCTCAAAGCCTGTCGAGAACTGGAGCAGGCATGGCGCTACCCGCGCCAGGCGGATCGCAAAGCAGGCTGAGCAAGGCTCTCAGCGCCGGCGCCACCTCACCCTGGTGACGCCAGTAATGCAGTTCGTGGCGCGGCGGATAGTCGCGCCGCAAGGCATCAAACGCCGCCCCCGGGTCGGCTTCCCCGACACTGGCACGCAGGCGACGATCATCCTCGTCAATCCGGTAGACCCGCTGCAACAACGCCAGCAAGTCACCCTCATCCGCCACCGGATGCTCCAGTATCGGCCGCTCCCCGGCCATCACCGGAACCCCGGCACTTTCCCCCCGCCACAGACGGAAGGCCTGGTGGAGCATGGCGGTGCCCAGCCACTTCCCTTCCACGCTGTAACCGGCCACATGCGGGGAACCGAGGCGCACCCTCGCCAGCAGCCCTCCATCGATTCGCGGCTCCCCTTCCCAAACATCCAGCATTACCAGCGGCGCGTCGGCGCCCGCCAGTCTCTCCCGCAACGCCGGGTTATCGATCACCGCGCCCCGGCAGGTGCTGAGCAGCGTTTGCCAGGCACCGAGACGAGCCAGACGTTCCTGGTCGAGCAGATGGAACGTGGCATCCGGTCCTTGACGGGTCAACGGCACGTGTACGGTGATCAGGTCCGCCGCCAGCACCGAGTCCAGGTCGGTCAGCGGCACCACGGTATCGGCTCCAGCGCGTTGCAGCGGCGGATCACAGGCCAGGACCGTCACTCCGAGGGCGCTCAGCCATTGCGCTACCCGGCTGCCCACGTTACCCAGACCGACAATGCCCACGCTGCTGTCGCGCAAGACCCGGCCCTGCTCCCGGCAGGCCAGCAACAGCGCCTGCAGCACGTACTCCGCCACCGCCCGGGCATTACAGCCCGGCGCGTGGGCAAAGGCCACGCCCATGTCCTTGAGCGCCGCCCGGTCCACGTGATCCGTGCCAATGGTGGCGGAGCCAACAAAACGCACCGGTGTTCCCTCCAGCAAGGCCCGGTCCACCCGGGTCACGGAACGCACCAGCAACACCTCGGTGTCGGCCAGGTCGTTCCGGGTCAAGCGGCGGCCATCCACGCGGCGCACCGTTCCCTGCTTTTCAAACAGGGCCAGCCCCGGCATGTTTTCATCAGCGACAATACGAATAGGAGTCAAAGCTCAACACCATCAACAAGACATCATGGATCGCGCTGTCAGTAGGACAGCAAGGTCCGGCAGCTGCGGGTGATGGCATTGAGGTAGCCGCTCCCGAACAGCACGAAATGGTTGAGCAGATGATACAGGTTATAGAGGGTCTTGCGCTGCACCACGGCGGGATCATGGGGATCGATGCCATAACCACGATGGCATTCTTCCGGCACCACGCCAAACAACTCCAACATGGCCAGGTCCACCTCCCCATGGCCGTAGTACACCGCCGGGTCGAACAGCACCAGAGTGCCGTCGGTGAGCGTGCCCAGGTTACCGGACCATAAATCACCGTGTACCAGCGACGGCGTCACCGTCACTTCGGCGAGCCAGTCCATGGCCATCGCCATCACCGCTTCCACCTGACCCGCCTCCGCCGCCGGCAGCCCGCGCTGACAGGCCCGGCGCCATTGTGGCGCCAACCTTTGGTTGACGAAGAAGGTGGCCCAATCCGGCGACGGCGTATTGTATTGGCGGCTGTGGTACCCGAACTGGTCCGAAGAAACGGAATGCAGACGTCGCAACAGCTGTCCCAGTTGCCACCACTGTCCAGCGGACAGGGATTGCCCCAGTTCCAGCCATTCCAAAATCAGAGCCTGGCCGCCCGCCAGCGGGCCGAGGTAGCGCCAGCCCGGCACTCTTACCACTGGCGCCAGCCGGATCAACCCGTCCTGCTCCGCCTCCAACGGGTCGCCGTCACGCATCCATTTGAGGAAGAAACGTTGCGCCGGCGTATGGATGATCGCGGTCAGTCCGGTGTCGCTTTGCCCAAGAAGCCGCAGCCGGCAATCCCGGCCCGGCAGCGACCATAGTATTTCCAGTTCCCGGGCGGCGGCGTCGATATCGATCATAGGCGTTCAGGTTATCGATCCAGGTGATAAAGCCGTTCTCACAGACCGTGCCACGAAGCCGCTGTGGGAAGCTGCCTTGGCAGCGAATGGGTCTGGGATATCACTTACACTGTATTCGCTGGCAAGCCAGCTTCCCACAGCGACTTCGGCGCCACCTTTAAATCCCTGTATCCGGTGCCGTTTCAGCGCTCCATCCGATGGATCGCCATCCGTTCGTTGCGGGCCCGTTCGGTGAATTGCCGGCGCCGGTATTCCCCCGGCGCGCAGCCCTGCCAGCGACGAAAAGCGTGGTAGAAATTGGCGATATCCGAAAAGCCCAGATCCTGGGTCAGTTGCTGCATATCACAGCACGGTTCCACCAGTTTACGGCAGGCGTGCTCGTGCCGCACCTGGTCGCGCAAGTCGGCGAAGCGCAGTCCTTCCTGACGCAGTCTCCGCTGTAGCGTGCGGGTAGTCATATTCAATGAGGAAGCCACCTTCTCCACCGACCAGGCATCTTGTCCCAGCGTTTCATACAGCCGCTCACGCACCTGCAGGCTCACCGCCGCCGCCCGGGTCAGTGCGCCAAGCAGACGATCCGCGGCGCGCTCCAAACGGCGGCGGTAGTCCGGATAAGCGCCGGGCAACGGCGAGGTCAATGCCGCTTCATCGAACAACACGGCATTGCAGGGCGCTTCAAAAACCAGTGGACACTGGAAGAAGACGCGGTACTCGTTCAACTGTGGCGGCGGCGGTGCCGAATGGCGGAAAGCCACTTCCCGCACGGGAAAACGACCACCGGTGAGCGAGCGGCCGATGGCGACGATGGTGGCCACCACCAGTTCGTTATGGGTACGGGTCTGGGTAAATTCCAGGTCCGGATAATGCGGGAAAACTTCCAGGGCCACGGCATCGGCCTCATGTCGCAAGGCGAACCCCAGGTACGGGACCAACAGATCCTTGTAGCGAAACAGCAGCGCCAGCCCCTGATCCAGGGACGCGGAGGCCGCCATCAGGTTACCGATGATGTCCAGGTTACCGTAATGATTGTCCCTGCCCACATGCAGGCCGAAGAGCGGATCCCGGGTTTCGGCGAAGGCGGTGCTGAACACGGTATCGATCTGCTCCACGCGCACATAGCACTCGGCGCGTCCGACCATATCCGCGTCGATCCCGGCCTTCTGAAACAATGCCTGCACATCCAGACGGCTGCGCAGCGCGATCTCCATTAATGCCGGCAGGTTGGATGCCGGGAACAATTTGCTCGCCATGTGGTTTCCTTACATAGTGGCTTTCGCCTTTGTTATTTTTGGTACCTGCCGTCATCATTCCCTATGATTTTTTGTTCACGCTAGGCAGAGCGGCCTCTCCGGTCAAGCTCCCCGTGGATAATGGCCCGATTCGCCTCGGCAGTTAACTGGCCGTACCCCATCACGACGGGTACTCTTGGCGCAAACCCTGAAGAGCCTGTCATGCTGAAACGCTATTTCATCGACGACGTCACCGACACCGCCGCCTCCCGCCGTCAGGCTTTTTCGCTGTTCACCCGCGTGGACGACTGGGCCGACTGGTGTTCGGTGGTTCGCTATGCCAGATTGTTCGGCGGATGGCGACCCGGCGCCACCCTGCTGTTCGTTATCGACCTGCCCGGCCTGCCACCCGCGCCGGTGGCGGTAAAAGTGCTGGAAGTGGTGGAGAACGAGCGCATCAGTTGGGGACTGGCGTTGCCGTTGGCACGGATTCAGCACCGCTTTTCCTTCATTGACGACGATGACGGTGGCTGCCGGTTGCATCAGGAAGAATGGTCCGAGGGCGCCATGACATTGCTCACGCTCCCTTTCGGTAAACTGATTCATCGCTTTGATCGCCGTTTCGCCGCCGAATTCGCGGCGATGTTTTAGGGCCTGTTCACGCTATTTGCGTCCCGCCTGCTGGATGCAAATAGCGTGAACAGGCCCTAGAAGGCTGTTAATAATAACCGGTCCGAGAGGTTCCATGACCCACCGACTGTTCTTGAGCTATTGCCGGGTGGTGCTGCGCCATCCGCTGTTCTGGCTACTGATCGTGGCTTTGCTGAGCGCCACCGCCGCCTGGCAGGCACGGCACTTCAAACTGGATGCCTCGGCGGATTCTCTGGTGCTGGAGAACGATCAGGCACTGCAGTATTACCGTGGTATCGCCAAGCGCTATGGCGGCAGCGATTTTCTGGTGGTGACCTACACCCCCAAGGATCGCCCCCTGTTCCAGCGCGACACCCTGGAGCACCTGTCCCGGTTGCAGGACAGTCTGAAGAAAGTGGATCGGGTGGCTTCGGTTTACAGCATGCTGGATGTGCCGTTGCTGTTCAGCCCACAGGTGGAATTCACCGACCTGGCCAGCGGCTACCGCACCCTGCTTGAACCGGACACCGACCTGGCCCTGGCGAAGCAGGAATTCACCGAGGAAAACCCTCTCTATCAGGATCTGCTGGTCAGCCGGGACGGCAACACCACCGCGCTGCTGCTGACACTGGAAGACGATCAGCATTACCGCGACTTGCTGGCACAACGTACCGAACTGCGCGAGAAGCGACGTGAAGGCACGCTCAGCGCCGAAAAAGAGAAGCGGCTGGAGACGGTCTCCCGGGAATTCAGCGACTACAGCAGCCAGCTGCAGGCGGAGAGCACCCAGCGTATCGAGCAGGTGCGCGGCATCATGGACCAGTATCGCGATCAGGCAGGGCTGTTCCTCGGCGGTGTGCCGATGATTGCCAGCGACATGGTCAGTTTCATTCGCGCCGATCTGGAGATCTTCGGCATTGGCGTTCTGGTCTTTCTGATCCTGGCCCTGTTTCTGATTTTCCGCCGACCCCGCTGGGTGGTGGTGCCACTGATCTGCTGCGGACTCACCGTGCTGATCGTCACCGGCTGGCTTGGTTTCATGGACTGGAAAGTCACCGTGATCAGCAGCAATTACATCTCGTTGTTGCTGATCATCACCATGTCCATCGCCATTCACCTGACCGTGCGATACCGGGAACTGCACGAGGAAAACCCTTCCGCGACCCAGGCCTGGCTGGTCCGGGAAACCGCCGCTCACATGATGCGGCCCTGTGTATACATGATCCTGACCACCATCGTTGGCTTCTCCTCCCTGGTGATCAGTGACATCCGCCCGGTGATCGACTTCGGTTGGATGATGACCATTGGCCTGGCGGTGGCGCTGGTGGTGTGTTTCCTGGCGTTCCCCGCCCTGCTGCTGCCGCTGCAACCGGGCACCGCGCCCGGCGGCGGAGATCTGACCCGAAAGCTGACGCTGGGCTTCGCCAACATCACCGAAAAGAGCCGGCTGCCACTGCTGCTGGCGGCGCTGGTAATCATTGCCCTGGCGGTGTGGGGGATGAGCCGCCTGACGGTGGAAAACCGCTTTATTGATTACTTCCAGAAAGACACGGAAATTCACCAGGGCATGCTGCAAATCGACCGTAAGCTGGGTGGTACCACACCACTGGACATCATCATTGATGCACCGCCCAGACCGGAACCCAAAGTACAAAACAACCAGACCGCCTCCTCCGGGCCGGCGTCCGACGATGGTTTCGGCGCGGTGGACGAGGATCCCTTCGCCGCCGGAAGCGACGGCTTCGGCGCGGGCGATCCCTTCGCCGACGACAACACCGACCCGTTCAGCGCCGACCCCTTCGGTGCGGACGACGGCGGCGATTCGTTCAAACAAGCTTCCGCCGGTGAGCGCCGTCTACGCGATGCCTACTGGTATACCCCGCAGCGGCTTGGCCAGTTGATCGAGATCGAGGAATATCTCAAATCCCTGCCGGAAACCGGCAAGGTGCTGTCCATCGCCACCACTTACCAGGTGGCGGAAAAGCTCAATGGTGGCCCTCTCAGTTACATGCAATTGATGCTGCTGGCGAGCTTCATTCCCGATGATCTGCGTTCACAGCTGGTGAATCCATACATGTCCGAGGACGGCCGTCAGGTACGCATCAGTGTGCGGGTGATCGATTCGGACAAGAATCTCAATCGCGATGACCTGCTCAAGAAGATTCGCGGCGATCTGCTGGAGAAGTTTGACCTGCAGCCCGGGCAGGTGAACCTTACCGGTGCCATGGTGCTTTACAACAACATGCTGCAAAGTTTGTTCGATTCCCAGATCAAGACCCTCGGCTATGTGTTCGTGGCGATAATGGTGATGTTGCTGCTTCTGTTCCGCTCGCTGCCGGTGGCATTGATCAGCATGGTGCCAAGCCTGGTCAGCGCGGCGCTGGTACTGGGTTTGATGGGCTGGATCGGTCTGCCGCTGGATTTGATGACCATCACCATTACCGCGATCACCATCGGCATCGCCGTTGACGACACCATCCACTACATACACCGGTTCCATGAGGAGTTGCCGAAGGACAACGACTATGTGGCCACCATGTACCGCTGCCACGGTTCCATCGGCAAGGCGATGTACTACACCTCACTGGTGATTATCGCCGGCTTCTCGATCCTGGCGATATCCAACTTCAATCCCACCGTGTATTTCGGGCTGCTCACCGGCCTGGCCATGCTGGTGGCGCTGCTCAGCAACCTGACCTTGTTGCCAGCCTTGCTGATCAGTGTGAAACCGAAACTGAGGGTGTGAGGTTGGGCCGGACGCCGATAATGCAAAACCAGACCCAACGCCCTGGCAAGCACTAGAACGCCTTTTTAGGTTCATCGCGGTTTAGCGGGACACGGCGCTTCAATCACGGGCATGGGTCTGTAACGGAAGGGGCTACCAAGCCGC
>NZ_AQPF01000082.1:0-7913 GCF_009846745.1 Alcanivorax xiamenensis
AGCCGCTGTGGGAAGCTTGCTCGCAAGCGAATGAGCCAACGGCGGTGAACACAATTCGCTGCCCCGGCAGCTTCCCACGGAGCCGGGTCACGAAGCCGCTGTGGGAAGCTTGCTTGCAAGCGAATATTGCCAAGCGCTCGAGAGAATCCCATTCGCTTGCAAGCAAGCTTCCCACGGAAGTCCGGTCTACACGGGGCGGGTTTTGTTTGTGGGGGCGGTGGGATCGGGTAACCTATGGCGGCGCCTTGGTCTGGGAATCCCCGCATGCCCCGTTTCGCCGCCAATCTGACTTTACTGTTCACCGAATTGCCGTTTCTGGAGCGCTACGCCGCCGCCGCCGAGGCGGGCTTCAAGGGCGTGGAGTGTCTGTTTCCCTATGAATGGGCACCGACGGTGCTGGCGGAGTGTCTGCGCGAGCACGATCTGCGGCAGGTGCTGTTCAATTTGCCGGCGGGGGACTGGGGCGCTGGCGACCGTGGTCTGGCCGCCTTGCCCGACCGGGAAGCGGAATTCCGCGATGGCGTTGCACGGGCCCTGGTTTATACCGAAGCGCTGGACTGTCCTCGGGTCAATTGCCTGGCCGGTATTCCCGCCGCCGGCGCTGATCCGGAACACTGCTTCGAAACGCTGGTCCACAATTTACGCTACGCCGCCGACCGACTGGCGGAGCAGGGCAGGGAAGTGACCGTGGAGCCGATCAACACCCGGGTGGATATCCCCGGATTCTTTCTCGCCACCAGCGACCAGGCGCTGGCCGCGATCACGGCGGCGGACCGGCCCAATTTGCGCCTGCAGTACGATCTTTACCACGCCTGGGTGATGGGGGAGGCAGTGGCGGCTTCCCTTTCCCGGTTGCGGCCCCATATAGGGCATGTGCAGTTCGCCGACGCGCCTGGCCGTCATCAACCGGGCAGCGGCGAGATGCCGCTGGCGACGCTGTTCGCGCGTCTGGACGATATTGGCTATCAGGGTTGGGTCAGCGCCGAATACCGGCCTTTGGGACACACCCTGGACAGCCTGGGTTGGCTGCCGGCTTAATCGCGGGCCGTATCCACTGGAGCCGGTGAGCGTTCGTCACCGGCTTTTTCACAAAGGGCAGGAGCAAGCGAGTCTTTATGAGAAGTTGGGGTGGCAAGATCATCGTCGGGCTGCTCGGCATGTTGGTGGGTGGCCCTATCGGCTTGGCGGTGGGCGTGCTGATCGGACATTTCCTGGACCGTGGCGTGGAGCGGGTGCAATCGTTCAACCCGTTCCGGCCCTATCGGCCCGGCGAGAAGGAGCAAGTACAGGATGCGCTGATGTCGGCGGTGTTCTCGATCATGGGGCATTTGGCCAAGGCCGATGGTCAGGTCAGTCGCACCGAGATCCAGCACGCCGAAGCCGTGATGGCGCGCATGCAATTGAATCCGGAACAGCGCCGTCACGCTATCGACTGCTTCAACCGGGGGAAGGCGGCGGACTTTCCCCTGGACGCCACCGTGACGGAGTTCCGGCAGCGCATTCGTCAGCGCCGCCATCTGGTGCTGGTGTTCCTGGAAATCCTGCTGCAGACCTGCCTGGCGGACGGAGAACTGAAACCGGAGGAAGAACGGATTCTGATCCGGGTGGCCAACGGGCTCGGGGTGCCGCCGGACCAGTTCCGTCAGATCCTCAACATGCTGTTGGCTCAGGCCCGCTTCGCCGGAGCCGGCGGCGGCGCTGGTGGTGCCGGAAGCGGCCAGCCCGGCGCCAGCCGCCCCTCCATCAATGAGGCCTACGGCGTGCTGGGGGTGGAGCCTTCCGCCTCCAATCAGGAGATCAAGCGAGCCTACCGCAAACTGATGAGCCAGCATCACCCGGATAAGCTGGCGGCTCGCGGCGTGCCGGAGGAAATGATCCGCATGGCCACGGAAAAAACCGCGGAAATCAGCAAGGCCTACGAAATGATCAAGACCGCCCGGGGGTTCTAGCGAGCCTCTGGAGAATACCGCGTCATCCCGGGCTTGACCCGGGATCTCCCTCCGGAGGGGGGCACTTAGTAACGGGGGATGCCGGATCAAGTCCGGCATGACGTTTTTCAGGGGCTTCCGGACCTCTCGACAGGCTCCGGGCCCTGGGTTAGCGTTGGAGAGACCCGCCCGTCCTTGCGACCGCCCGTTGATGAGGGACCGACATGCTTGGCGAGATACACAGCATTCACCACGAATTTCCCGAACACCACGCCCGGATCGACGACCTGGCCCGCGGCGATCCGGGGTTCCGCTCCCAAATCCAGGAACACGATAAACTCGATAAACAGATTCGTGGCCTGGAACTGCGCGAAAGCCCCATCGGCGACGACGAAATGGAAGCGCTGAAACGCCATCGGCTGCACCTCAAGGACCAGATCCTGAAACGCTTGCTTAACGGCGCCTGACGCCGGTCCGCGATCCGCCAGCGGGCTGACTCCCATGGATTGCGCTACGAAGCCGCTGTGGGAGCGGCCTTGGCCGCGAATGGCTTGCCCCGCTGTTGGCAATTCGCTGGCAAGTCAGCTTCCCACGGCCGCTCCGTCGTCTTATCCGTGGCGAGACGGCTTGCGACTTCATCGCCGATCCTTGCCCATTCCTATGGCCTCGGCCCGCCGCGCCTGGCTTTCCTTTGACTTTTGCCGCCAACTGCCCCATCTCTTTGCCCATCGTTTGTTCGTTCGGGAGTTGATATGACGGCCTATTCCGTTCTGGATCTCTGTCCCATCCTGCGTGGCGGGGATCCCACCCAATCGTTTCGCCATTCCCTGGATCTGGCCCGCCACGCCGAGCAGTGGGGCTACACCCGCTATTGGGTGGCGGAGCATCACAACATGCCCGGTGTGGCCAGCTCCGCCACCGCCGTGGTGATCGCCCACATTGCCGCTGGCACTCAACGCATCCGGGTCGGTTCCGGCGGCATCATGTTGCCCAACCATGCGCCGCTGGTGGTGGCGGAGCAGTTCGGCACCCTCGCGTCCCTGCACCCCGGCCGCATCGACCTGGGACTGGGCCGGGCGCCGGGCACCGACATGGAAACCGCCCGCGCCTTGCGTCGCGACCTGCAATCCAGCGCCATGGAATTCCCCCAGGACGTGCAGGAACTGATGGCCTATCTGGATGACCCGGACCCGGAACAGCGGGTCAAGGCGATCCCCGGCGTGGGCACCAAGGTGCCGGTGTGGCTGCTGGGTTCCAGCCTGTTCAGCGCGCAACTGGCGGCTCGTCTCGGCCTGCCATTCGCGTTCGCCTCCCACTTCGCGCCGGAAGCCCTGCACGACGCCCTGGCGATCTACCGCGACCGCTTCGAGCCGTCACGCTACCTGGACAAGCCTTACGCCGCGGCGGGTATCGGCGTCTACGGTGCGGACGACAACCGTGAAGCTCAGGGGCTGTTTACCTCGGTGCAGCAGCAGTTCACCAACCTGCGCCGCGGCCGCCCTGGGCCGCTGCCGCCGCCGCTGGAAAACATGGATGCATTCTGGTCGCCGCTGGAGCGGGCGGGCGTGGAACAGGCGCTGCGCTGTTCCATGGTCGGCGATAAATCCACGGTCACCGAAGGGTTGCGGGAATTTCTCGATAAAACCCAAGTGGATGAGGTCATCATTACTTCCGGCATATTTGACCACGACGCCCGTTTGCGTTCTTACAAAATGGCGGCGGAGATATTAAGCGAATTGGCATGATGTTTGGGTGTCGCGGTCCGTGGACCATTGGTGTCCCACAGTTTGGAATGGCGCCAGACGCTTGACGCTAACATTAAAACCCTGTCACCACAGGTACCGCGGCTACGCAACTGGTCTTTGCGTCAGCTCAAACCGGTCCGCTTGGGGGTTAAGCGTCAAGCATCTGGCGTCTGGCGTCCGGCGCTTTTGAATTTATGGAACACCAATGGTCCACGGCCCCGACCCCCTGGCCTGCATTACAAAAAAAGGGGACAGAAACCCTGGACAAAATCAATCGCTCGTTTCAAAGTGAATGACTGCACCGGCGGATTAAAATCCGTCGGCCTCGGAAAAAAATAACAGCGAAAAAAGGGGACGACCATGCCACGGAGCGGGCGGTTGATTCTTCCAGGGCATCCACATCACGTCATGCAGCAGGGATTCCGTGGTCAAACGGTATTCCACACCGATGGGGATTTCCGCAAATACCTGCGCGACATGCGCGAGCTGAGAGAGGAACTGGGCGTACGTATCTACGCCTGGTGTCTGCTCAGCAACCAGGTGCATCTGTTACTGGATCCGGGTCCCGATCCCGAGGCCCTGCCGGAATTCATGAAAGCACTTTCCCTGCGCACCACACGCCACCGTAACCGGCGGCGCCAACAGAACGGCAGCCTGTGGGAAGGCCGCTACCGGTCCTCCCCGGTACAAACCGGCTATTGGTTTCTTGCCGCCGTACGCGGCATCGAACTGCAGGCGGTGATGCTGGGAGAAGCGGTGCACGTGGCCAGTTACCGCTGGTCCAGCTACCGGGAACGCATGGGCAGGGCGGAACCTTATTGCCTCGATCCCCACGCTGATTACCTGGCGCTTGGCCGTACCGATGAAGAACGGCGGGAAAGCTACCGCCTGCTGATGCGGCAAGGTCAGAGCGAGCAGGAGTGGCGCCATATCGAACTGGCGCTGCGCCGCAGCCAGCCCATCGGTGATGATATGTTCACCCAATCCGCCATCAGCAAGGCATCCAAGACGGTTACATCACGTAACCGGACCCGCCCTCGAAGCCGGAAATCCTGAGCTTTTCAGCGCTTCCCCCGCTCGATGAGCGGGGGCACGTCTTTTCCATCCTCCGTTCGTAAAATGCCAACGCTTCGCGCACGCTTTTTGGGGCTCGTGTTTCGGAACCTTGTTTCAGATTTTCATAAAAAACAGCAAGTTAATAAGCTTGTGGTGTTTTGGCGGTAGGTAAACCTTTACAACATAAATGTATCTTTTTTGCCCGGACCTTGGCCTTTTAGCGCCTTTCCGGGAAGCAAAAGGGGGACAGGTAACTGATGCTAAGTGATTGATTTAAGAGCGCCTTTAAAATGTAACTGAACGATAAATGGCGGATTTCGAAAGATCAACTTAAGACACAACTGTGCACCGTTGTAACCTCATAGTCAGTCGGTACGGGGGGCAACACAGCGACCGGTACCGGCCACGGCAAGCCAAAGGAAGCAGTAACGACTTGCCACCAACCCAAAATATGGACTAATGAGGAATTGATCATGAAGAATATGAAGAAAGCTTTGATCATGGCGATCGGCGGTGCGGCTCTGATGGGGGCTGCCAGTGCTCAGGCGGCTGTAAATGGTTACCAGGGCGGTGTTGTGGTGAGCTCTGCCAGCGCGACTTTCGCAGGCACCACGGTTCTGACCCGTACTGGCCTGCCCAGCCTGACCTGTACTCTGTCTCTTGACGGCACGATTACCCGCACTGCTACTGGCGCGGATATTGAAGTAACGGGTGGTGATGTAACTGGCAGTTTCCTGTGCGGAACCGTCGCTTTGCAG
Organism: Alcanivorax xiamenensis; assembly: GCF_009846745.1. Lineage (NCBI taxonomy): Bacteria > Pseudomonadati > Pseudomonadota > Gammaproteobacteria > Oceanospirillales > Alcanivoracaceae > Alcanivorax > Alcanivorax xiamenensis. Next base: position 5,488 of record NZ_AQPF01000082.1, read on the forward strand.
AACTTCCCGTGGACTGCATCAGTTCCCGAATCCGCAGCTCCCACCGCAGCGGCGTCCAACGTACCGGTTCCGGTGACCTTTAATGGTGTCAGTGTGAACCTGTGTGGTGGCCCGTTCAGTGTGGATACAACGTTTACCAATGGCCCGACCGCGGGTGCTGTTCCGAACGTGGAGCCTTCCTCTTTCACCTTTGCCGGCGCAGCGTTGGGCTCCAACTGCTCTGTAAGCGGTACGTTGTCCGTCACCGATATGGCCGACGATATCGATGTTTACGATGATGGTCTGTAATAAAACAAACTGAAGTATTGTCTAGTCCTGGAATAGGTTGATACCTATTTCGTCTCAGAACGCCCGATGCACCGCATCGGGCGTTTTGTATTTCAGGGCCAGATGAGGCCGCTCCCGGTTATAAATCTCCACCGACTCATCAACCATCGTGCGGGCCTGCTCCAGGTTCCCCGGTCGTACCAGCAAGAACTCCGTCTTCAGGATGCCGTTCACCCGCTCCGCCAGGGCGTTTTGATAGCAGTCGTAGCCGTCGGTCATCGAGCATTAGATGCCGTGCTGCTGGTGCAACGCCTGGTAGCTGTCGCAGCAGTACTGAGCGCCTCGATCAGAGTGGTGGATCAGGGGCAGGCTTCCCGGACGCTCCCGCAGAGCCTTGCGCAACGCCTGTTCCACATCCTCGCTGCGCAGGCTCTCATGCACATGATGGCCCACGATTTTGCGGGAGTAGGCACCCGTGACCAGACTCACGTAGCTCATTCCAGAGCGCGTCGGCAGGCAGGTGATATCGGCCACCCAGACCTGATTCGGCCGGCTGGCAACCACTTGCTCCCGGGCCCGGCTTGAGCAGGTTCGGGTGATGCCGGAAGCGGTGATGGCTGTGCGTGGTCTTGTGGTAGGCCGCCGCCGGGGTACCAGTAGACGCCGCACCCGAAGCACTTGGAACAGGTGATCACGCCCAAGGTGGAGAGCCCGGTCCGGTTGCTCATGGAGAAGGTAATGCAGCTTGCGAGCGCCAATGCGAGGCTGGCAGCGGCGAATCGCCTGGACAAAGTCCACCACCCGCTGCTCACGAGCCTCCCTGGCACGCTCCGCTACCAGGCCTGGTGGCGGATGCCCAGGAGATGATAGGCCCTGCTGACGGTCAATCCGGCAACGCGTCTTTGCGTGAGGACTTGCCGGGCCGCTTTTTTTTCCGTCACCCCGTAGTCCTTCTCCATGACATCGACAACGGCTTCGAAGAACTCGGCCTTCTGTTCGGCCAACCGCAGCTTCTCTTCAAGCTCCTTGATTCGCTGTTCGGGGGTAGGTGGGGACTTCGGCACGGTAGGGCTCCGGCTCGCACGGTGGGAGGTGCCAGGACGCCAGTCCTGGTCGCCATATCGACGTAATCACTTTAGTACCGTCGAGCGGCCCTGAATACCGTGGCGGGCCTGGGCCTGCTTATAGGTCAGCTCACCGCGCTCCACCTCGTCCACCACCGCCTGTTTAAAGGCCAGGGTGTAATCCCGCTGCGTGCGCTTAACCCTTTGATTCATCACGTTCTCCCACAATCAGGGCTGGAACGTGTCAACTCTATTCAGGACGGGGCATATGTTTAAAAAAACCGCGTAAAGCGGGCTTTTTTTGGGAGTTAAGAAATGAAAAGGAATATCGCAATAGTGATCGGTTTGGTCTGCTTGGAGTCCACTTCTTGGGCTGGCTTGTATCAAGGAGGGGTTAGTTTCCCTGAGGCTCATGCGACTTTTACAGGCGAATCATTTTTTTGTCGAGACGGGCTTCCAACTTTTCGCTGTGACACGGTTGTCGATGTTAGTTTCCAAGAAACTATCGGTGTTGTTGTTGTCGAAGTCAACGCGTTTAGATTGGAAGGTTTAATTTGCCCTGTTTTTGAGGGGATAAAGTTTCCTTGGAATGGATTTATTCCTGATACAACGCTACCTACTGACCCATCTGTAACTATTCCTATAAGCCTGTCGGGGATCGGGCTCAATGTGTGTGGCTCTCCATTTACCGTTGATGTGAATTTCAATAATGGAGGGAGTTCGAATTCAGCCATTAACTCAGTTTCATCTGTCCTGGATATGGAAGGAGGGGAGCTCGGAACAAATTGCACTTTGAATTTTACGTTGGAGGCGGAATTAGGGGAAGATGTGGATATTCGATAGTGTTGTTTTTTTAAAAGGGAGCGGAAGCTCCCTTTTTTATTGGTGTATGTTTGTGAGGGCCGTTCCTAAAAGTATTTATCGACTAGCTGCGACCTTTCAGTAGGTTAATGATTCGGGGTGCGATCGGGTGTAACTCCCTCCAAAAAAGCGGTGATCAAAATAGAATTTTCCGTAAGTTAGGCGCTGGGGGATTCTGCATGAAGAAGTCCCCCCCTTCCGACTGTCCACTTCCCCGTTAGTGAGACAGCCCTA
>NZ_AQPF01000083.1:0-7582 GCF_009846745.1 Alcanivorax xiamenensis
CCGCTAAACCGCGATGAACCATAAAAAAGGCGTTTTAGTGCTTGCCAGGGCATTGGGTCTGGTTTTGCATTATCGGCGTCCGGCGTCCGGCGTCCGGCGTCATCATGTAGAATGCCCGCAGTTCAATACGGAGTGTTTCATGTCTACGGAGCCGCTTGATCTGGTGGATTCCCACTGCCACCTGGACCGTCTCAATCTGGACGCCTACCAAGGTGATTTTCAGGCCCTCATGGCCGCCACCCGCGCCGATGGCGTGGGCACCATGCTGTGCATTGGCGTTGATCTGGAGACCTTTCCACGGGTGCGGGCCATGGCCGAAGCCCAGCCGGAGGTGTTCGCCACCGTCGGAGTGCATCCGCTCTACAAGGACGTGCATGAACCGGAAGCGGCGGAGCTGATCGGCCTGGCGGATCACCCCAGGGTGGTGGGCATTGGTGAAACCGGTCTGGATTACTTCTACGCCAAGGAGCAACGGGAGTGGCAGCAAAAGCGTTTTGTTGAGCATATCCGTGCCGCCCGCGACACTGATTTGCCGCTGGTGGTGCATACCCGTGGCGCCAAGGACGATACCCTGGCACTGCTGCGTGAGCATGGCGAGGGGCGGGTGCGCGGCGTGCTGCATTGTTTCACTGAGGACCGTGACATGGCGGAGCAAGCCATCGAACTGGGCTTTTATATTTCCATCTCCGGTATTGTCACGTTCCGTAATGCGGAGGCGCTGCGCGAAACCGTCGCCGCGTTGCCGGTGGAGCATCTGCTGATAGAAACCGATGCCCCCTGGCTGGCGCCGGTGCCTTACCGGGGCAAGCCCAATGAGCCGCGTTTCGTCGCCAAGGTGGCGGAGTGCGTGGCGGAATTGAAAGGGTTGCCGGTGGCGGAGCTGGCTCGCATTACCCGGAATAATTTCTTCCAGCTGTTTAATAAGGCGGTACCGTGACGACAGCGATGTTTTGGTGGTGGTTGGCGGCCGCCGCCGTGGTCGCGGCGGTGATCGCCGCGCTGCTGGTGTGGCTGCCGATGCGCCGTCGCCGTGCTCTGCTGGAGCAGGAAGCGGAACGGCTGGCACTGCGGGGCCAGGCGCTGGAGCAGGAGCGCGATGAACAGCGCCAGCGTCTGGAGCAGCAAAGTCAGCAATGGCGCCAGGCGGAAGAGAACCTGTCCATCGCCCGCGCCGAGCAGGCCCGCCTGGAGGAGCGTTTGTCCGGCCAACAGGACAAGCTGCGCTTCGCCGAGGAGAGCCGGGAGCAGTTACGCAAGGAATTCGAATTGCTGGCCAGCCGTATCTTCGAGCAGCGCAGCCGTCAGTTCGAGGAAAAGAACCGCGAAGGTATCCATACCCTGTTGCAGCCGTTTCGTGAGCAACTGACTGAATTCCGTCGCCGGGTCGATCAGATTCACGGTGACGATGCCCGGGCCCAGGCGGCGTTGACCGAGCAACTCCAGCACCTCAAGAGTCTTAATCAGCAGATGCACCAGGACGCTCGCAATCTCACCGAGGCTCTGCGCGGCCAGGTAAAGACCCAGGGCAACTGGGGCGAGATGATTCTGGAGCGGGTGCTGGAAAGTTCCGGTCTGAGCAAAGGACGGGAATACGATACCCAGGTGGCGTTGCGCGCCGAGGACGGCGGCCGGCGGCTGCCGGACGCCATCGTCCATCTGCCCGAGGGCAAGGACGTGGTCATCGACGCCAAGGTGTCACTGGTGGCTTATGAGCGCTTCACCAGCACCGAGGACGAGGAGGAGCGCCGCCAGGCCCGCGACCAGCATCTGCAATCCCTGCGCGCCCATATCAAGGGGCTCGACATCAAGGACTACAGTCGTCTGGACGGGATTCGCAGTCTCGATTTCGTGTTACTGTTCATTCCCGTGGAAGGGGCTTTCATGGCCGCGATGGAAGCGGACCCCGGGCTCTACACGGAGGCTTATGAGCGTAATATCGTGCTGGTCAGCCCCACCACGTTGCTGGTGACCCTGCGCACCATTCAGAACATCTGGCGGTATGAGTATCAGAACCGCAATGCCCTGGACATCGCCGACCGCGCCGGCCATATCTGCGATCAGGTATCACGGATCAGCGAATCCCTGGTGGACGTGGGGGATAAGCTGGGCAAGGCTCAGCAAGCCTGGGAAACCTCTTACAAACGGCTCACGGAAGGGCGCGGCAACCTGCTGGGGCAGGCCCATAAATTGCGGGATTTGGGGGCCAAGGCCCGGCGCAATTTGCCGCCACCGGTGGATGATGACGACGGTGAGGAGACCGACGAGCAATAAGCTGTTTTTTAAAGTGCCATAAATTGTTGATAAAAAACTTAAATAGGCGCCTATCGTGTTGTTAATCCGCACGGAAAGGCGCCTTTTTTGTTGGTGCGACACTTTTTTTGTGATATGGGTCACGCTGATATATCCCTATAAAAATAATAGGTAGAATTTCTTATTTTTCTGGAGTTAATTTCCCGTCTCTTTGCGAAATCGCCTTGTGGGGGATGGTGTGAATTTGCGTATTCTTGTTGTTTTCTGCTGTGTTCTGCTATGCGTGGCGCCCGTTGGGGGCCACGCACGGACCATGTCGCCGCGGATCATCGGTGGGGAAGTGGTCGCCACCGTCCCATCCTGGATGGCGGAACTGGAGGTGAGCCGCTCGGGTGATCCGGAGCAAGGTTCATTCTTGTGTGGGGCGGTTCTGGTGGCACCTGGCTGGGTGCTGACGGCGGCGCACTGTGTACGCGGCCAGAGCAGCGATCAGTTGGATCCGGGGCAGCTGTTCGTGGCGCTGGGCAGCGCGGACCGCTACCAGGAGCCGGTGGAACGCCGGGCGGTGCGGGCGGTCCATGTTCACCCCGAATTCGTCCACGGCGTTTTCCACAACGACCTGGCGTTACTGCAAATGCAGGGGGAATCCGCTTTGGCCGCGCTGGATCTGGCCAAGAACCGGGAAATGCAGGCGTTGATCGATGGCGCCGCCGAGCAGGCCTTGACCGCTTACGGCTGGGGCACCACCGAGAGCGGAAGCGCCCCTCGGGTATTGCATCAAGTGGCGCTGGATTACATCACCCCGGAGCGCTGCGCGCGGCACTGGTCCAATCTCGGCGGGCGGCAACTGTGCGCCGGTGAATTGCAAAGGCAGGGTGAGCCGGGGCGCGATACCTGCCGGGGCGACAGCGGCGGCCCCCTGGTTTATCGCTATGACGGCCGGCCGTGGCTGATCACCAGCTACGGCCCGCCCCGGTGTGCCACGCCGGAGGTGCCGGGGGTCTACACCCGGGTCAGTGATTACCTGGCCTGGATGGAAAGCACTTCCCGCGAGGCGCTGGTGGATTTGCACAGCCGGCCGCTGGCCGGGCGGCGCTACGGCCGCCCCGGGGAGACGCTGGCGCTGTCTCTGCGGTTGGAGAATCAGAGCCGGGTCAATGCGGCATATCAGGTGGGTGCCCGTATAGACCATGACCCTGGCGTCACGATCAGCGCCGACGATCTGGTCTGCGACGACCATGAGGGCTACAGCCTGTGTCGGGGGGAGGCCTCACTGGCGCGGGGCGCCAGCAGCGGGGATTACCGCCTGCGGCTGCGTTCCCGCTCGGGCGCGGCGGTGCAATCCCGGTTATGGATCCGGCCGGATAGCGCCGCCCATGACTATTACCAATTGGAACGAGACGCGGTGACCGCCATTTTCAGCGATCAGCCGGACCTGATGATGGTGGGAACCCAGCGTCTCAACGCGGAGGCGGTGACGCTGGAAGCCCGGCTGATCAATCGAGCCACCCATGTTGCCGCCCGGGACGCCTGGATGTGGTTCCGGATTCCGCAAGGCTGGTCCTGGAGGAACCTGCCCGAGGGATGCAGTGGCGGTGCCACGGTTCGCTGTCAATTGGGGGATCTGGCCGAAGGGGCGGAGGCCAGCCGGTCGCTGGTGATCGAAGGGGAGGGAGAGGGGCGGGTGCACCTGGAAGGCGGTTCTTCCAGCGGCGATTTCCCGGCCGGTGATACCGGCTTGTCGTTCCTGCCATCCCGGGCGCGGGCGGAGACGCCTCGCGCCAGTGCTGGCGGTGGTGGCGGCGCCCTGGGATGGGCATGGTGTCTATTACTGGCTTACGGGTTGTCCACCAGGCTCAGGTGAGGTGCCTGGGATTCCGCCGCCATGGCGCTGGCGTTCCCCTTCCAGGGGATGGCCTGAAATCCAGAGGGAATTCGATCCAGCAGATAAGGGGTCTTGATCACGTCGAAATAGGGCGAGTGATCGAAATCGGCGGCGTGAAACAGGCGTGGCTGTAGACGCAGCAGTCGTGAGCCGTCGTCCTCCGGCTGCTTCACCAGCGGATAAACCGGGAACTGAATGAAGGCGAAAGCTTCGCCCACCAGGCTGCCGCTGAGGGTACGCAGCAATTCGGTGGCCAGGCGATTGGAAAGCCGCCGGCGCCACCGGTTTGGCAGCGCGCGCCAGGGAAACAACCAGAGCAGCATGAGGGTGCTCCAGGAGGTGGTGCTGCCGGTGCCGACCCGGCTGATGGCGTAACGTAGCGCGTCCTGCCGCTCGTCCGTGGACAGATTCTGTGCCCGGCAGACGCGCAGATGCAGGCCGCTGAGCGTGCCCAGCTCGCGCACCCGTAATCCTCGCTCCAGGCTGGCATCCAGCACCAACTGGGTGTCCGGCTCGCAGGGTACGTAATCGGCGAGCAGGGCGCGCAGGGCCGGGTCGGCGACGTCGTGCAGACGGCCTATATAAAGCAGGGCGCGGGAGAACCGGCTGCCGGTGAGCCGCCGCAGGCGCCGGTCCAGGGCACTGTCGCTGTCCACCAACAGTACGTCGCAGGGTTGCAGCAGGACACGCTGATGGTCCAGGCTGCTTTGTGGCCAATCCTTGCCGCCGTCCTGACGTTGCAGGCGCTCGCACAGCCATTGGTAGAGTCGTTGCGTTCGCATGGGGCGCTATCCTACAACAGCGCCACGGCGCGGTCGATGACTGACTGGTCAGTATGGAAGTGGGGGGAGAAGCGTATGCCGCCGCCGCGTTGGGCGCAGACCACGCCACCCTGGCGCAGGCGGTCAAAGGTGGACTGGGGCGCCTCGCCGGGCAGACGGAAGGTGACGATACCGGCGCGGCGACGGGCGGTTTCCGGGGTCAACAACTCCGCGCCGCGCGCCTTGAGCGCATTGATCAGGCCGCTGACGATATCGGTCAGCCGCTGTTCCACCGAGACCATGCCCACCTCCTGCAGTAACGACAGCGAGGCGTTGAGTGCATGGGCGCACAACAGGTTGGGGCTGCCGCATTCGAAACGCCGGGCATCGTCCGCCGGCCGCCAGTCCTGGCGATCATAGTCGCCGGACGCCGCCACCATGTGCCAGCCGAACTGGCGCAGGCGCAGCCGGTCGCGGGCTTCCGGCCGGGCATAGAACAGCGCCAGGCCTTCCGGCCCCAGCATCCACTTGTGGCCGTCGGCGACGACGAAGTCCGCGCTGATGCTCTCCGCGTCGAAAACATGGGCTCCCAGACTCTGGATCGCATCCACGCAGAACAACACCCCTCGTTCCCGGCACGCGGCACCGATCCGGGCCAGATCCAGGCGGATGCCACTGGCGTATTGCACCGACGACAGCGACACCAAGCGCACCCGGGGTCCAAGCGCGTCAATAATGCGCTGCTCGGCGTCATCGCCGTCCACCGCCACCTGGATCACTTCCACCCCCTGTCCGGACAGCGCTTGCCAGGGGATACGGTTGGAGGGGAACTCCTGATCACTGATCAGCACCTGATCACCGTCCCGCCAGGATAAGCCCTGGGCGATCACCGACAGCCCCTCGGAGGTGTTCTTGAGCAAGGCGATGTCCTCCTGGGGCACGCCTCCGATCAGAGCGGCGAGGCGTCCGCGCAGGGTCTGCTCAGTGTCGAGCCAGCGCGGATAATCCCGCGCTCCCACGGTGATGTTTTGCTCGGCGAAACGCACCACCGCGTCCCGGGTGCGTTTTGGCCAGGGCGCCACGGCGGCGTGATTCAGGTAAAGCACGTCCTTTTCAAGGGGAAATTCCGCGGACAGATCCAGAGCGCTGGTCATGTGATGATCGACTCCATTGTCATTGCCGGGCGGGGGGGTATCATCCTGCCCAAAAGGGCATCGATAATTCGTCAGCGAGCCTGGTTACGCTTTGCTCGCCATCGCGTTGCCGCTGGCAACGCCGCGAGAGGGTGTCGCGAACCGCGGGCTTTATGAGCTCCGGCGCGGCGGCGAATGGATGGTAAACAGGCTCTTACAGCATGACCGATTGCCGTGGCAGGTCAACCTGGCTCGTGATGCATGGTGCCGGGGGGTGGGATAAACTGTGGTGAATCGCGGGATTCACCGGTCTTGGGAGTAAGGATGAATGGCTGATCTGGAAAAAGCGACGCGTAAGGCGCAGGAGTTCCGGCAACGGGAACAGCAAATCCTCGATACCGCTCTGGAGCTGTTCCTGGAGCAGGGGGAGGACCGTGTCACCGTGGAAATGATCGCCGACCGGGTGGGGATTGGCAAAGGCACCATCTATAAACACTTCGAAACCAAGAATGAGATTTATCTGTTGCTGATGCTCCGTTATGAAGAGGATCTGGCGGCGGTGTTCAACAGTATTTCCGAGGAGGACGACAAGGAAAAACTGACCCGCGAATATTTCCGGTTCCGTATCAATGATCCGGCCCGTTATCAGCTGTTCGACCGGCTTGAGAACAAGGTGATCAAGGATCATGCGGTGCCGGAACTGGTGGAAAAACTGCACAACATCCGTGAAGCCAATTTCGAGCGCCTCAAGAGCATCGTCAAGGCACGGATCAGCGAAGGCTCCCTGGAAGACGTGCCGCCGATTTATCACATTTGCGCGGCCTGGGCGCTGGCCCATGGCGCCGTGGCGCTGGTGCAGTCGCCATTTTATATGGGGCTGATCGATGAAAAGGAGGATTTCCTCGACTTTCTGATCGAAATTGGTATCCGCATGGGCAACAAAGGACAACGCCGAAAATGACTTCCGCTGATTCCCTGTTGGCCCTGCTGGAAAAAGCCGAACGGGACGAGCAAGGGTTGCCGCCAGTGCATCGGTGGCACCCGGAGCATCAGGGCGAAAGCCGTATGCGCATCGCCCGCGACGGCACCTGGTTCTACCAGGAATCGCCGATTGAGCGGGAACGCATGGTGCGGTTGTTCTCCACCATTCTTTTGCGGGAAGGCGATGACTACTTCCTGATTACGCCGGTGGAGAAGTTGCGCATCGAGGTGGATGACGCTCCCTTTGTCGCCACCGACGTGCAGCGGGTGAAGGACGGTGGTGTCGACAAGCTGGTGTTCACCACCAACGTGGGAACTCACGTGGTGGCCGGCGAACGGCACCCGTTACGGATAGAACACGACCCGGACAGCGGTGAGCCATCTCCCTATCTGCATGTGCGCGACAACTTGGAAGCACTGATCTCCCGCAACATGTTTTATCAACTGGTGGAATGGGCTGGCCATGAAGAGCGGGACGGCGTGACCCACTTATATATCGACAGCGACGGTGCCCGTTTTCCCCTCGGTTCGTTTTAAAAGTGCCGGACGCCGGACGCCGGACGCCGGACGCT
>NZ_AQPF01000084.1:0-7503 GCF_009846745.1 Alcanivorax xiamenensis
GTCCCTAGACCGCGCCCGGGTAGCCCAACTGGCGCCAGGCCTCATAGAGGGTCACCGCCACCGCGTTGCTCAGATTGAGACTGCGGCTGTCGGCCACCATCGGCAGCCGCAGCCGTTGCTCCGGCGCCAGCCGGTTCAGGATCTCCGCGGGCAACCCCCGGGTTTCCGGGCCGAACAACAGCACATCGCCGTCCTTGAACCGGGTATCGCTGGGGGCAGTGTGGCCCTTGGTGGTCAGGGCGAACAGGCGAGCCCCGTTCATGGCGGCCAGGAAGGCCTCGAAATCCGGGTGCACGGTCACCCTGGCCCATTCCGAATAGTCCAGTCCCGCGCGCCGCAGGCGCTTCTCATCCAGACTGAAACCGAGCGGCTCGATCAGGTGCAGCCCGGCGCCGGTATTGGCGGCGAGGCGAATAATGTTGCCGGTGTTCGGAGGAATTTCCGGTTGATAGAGAGCAATATGCAGCATGGTAAAGAAGGGCGGCGGGGCGCCGCCCTTTAGCCATCCGCTAACCGGAAGGGTGGGGAAAGGCGGTCCGGATGACCCTGAAGTCGCTTATTTCGAGTTCAGTTTATCGACCCACTGGTCAATTTGCTTTTCCGCCTCTTCCTTGGCGATACCGTATTTTGCCTGGATCTTGCCCAGCAGTACATCACGCTTGCCCTTGGCCTCCTCGATGTCGTCGTCGGTGAGTTTGCCCCAATGTTCCCGGACATTGCCTTTTAGCTCCTTCCAGCGGCCTTCGATGGTGTTCCAGTTCATCTTGTCTCTCCTGAGAGGGTCGATGAGTGGTGTCTCCAGTAATGACGGAGACGCTCCTTGCGCCGAGACGCCAGCACCACTATGGCAGGAGTCTGGTAATGGCCGGGGGAAAAGACTGTAAAAGCCGGGGTGGGGTCGGAAGCGGCACCCGGAGGTGCCGCTTCGGGCGAGGGATCAACGGCTGGCGCGTTTGCGCTCGGTTTCGGTGAGCAGTTTCTTGCGCAGACGCAGATGGTTTGGTGTCACTTCCACCAGTTCATCGTCCTCGATGAAGTCCAGGGCCTGCTCCAGGCTGAAGCGCACCGGAGGGGTGAGAATCACGTTCTCGTCGGTGCCGGAAGCACGCATGTTGGTGAGCTGCTTGCCCTTGGTGGGGTTTACCACCAGGTCATTGCCTCGGCTGTGGATGCCGATCAACTGGCCTTCATAGACTTCCACGTTGGGGTCGATCAGCATGCGGCCACGCTCCTGCAGATTGAACAGAGCGAACGCCAACACCTTGCCCTTGACCATGGAGACCAGCACGCCGTTGTTGCGCTGAGCCATGTCGCCGGGTTTGTACTCGCCGTAATGGCTGAAGGTGCTGTTGAGGATGCCGGTACCGGAGGTCAGCGTCAGGAACAGGCTGCGGAAGCCGATCAGGCCACGGCTGGGCACGACGAAGGTCAGGCGTACGCGGCCTTTGCCATCGGGCTCCATGTTGGTCATCTCGGCGCGGCGCAGGCCCAGGTGCTCCATGATCGCGCCCTGGTGCTGCTCTTCCACGTCGGCCATGACGTTTTCGTAGGGTTCTTGCTTCTGACCATCCACCTCACGCACGATCACTTGCGGGCGGCCCACCGCCAGCTCGAAGCCTTCGCGGCGCATGTTCTCGATCAGTACCGACAGGTGCAGTTCGCCGCGGCCGGAGACGCGGAACTGGTCGGCGCTGCCGGTTTCTTCCACGCGCAGGGCCACGTTGTGCTTGAGTTCCGCCTCCAGGCGCTCGCGGATCTGGCGGCTGGTGACGAACTTGCCGTCCTGGCCGGCGAACGGAGAGGTGTTGACATGGAACACCATGCTCACGGTCGGCTCGTCCACGGTCAGGGCGGGCAAGGCCTCGACCTGGGCCGGATCGCACAGGGTGTCGGAGATGTCCAGCGGGTCGATGCCGGTGATACAGACAATGTCGCCGGCGGCGGCGTCCGGTACGTCGACACGCTCCAGGCCGTGGTAGCCCATGATCTGCAGCAGGCGGCCATTACGCACCTGGCCGTCGCGGTCCACCACCTTGACCTGCGTATTGGCCTTGACTTTGCCGCGCTTGATCCGGCCGATGCCGATCACGCCCAGATAGCTGTTGTAGTCCAGGGAGGAGATCTGCATCTGGAACGGGCCGTCCCGGTCCACCTCCGGTGCCGGTACGCGATCGATGATGGTCTGGAACAGCGGGCTCATATCCTCGGCCATGTCATCCGGATCGAGACCGGCGATGCCGTTGAGCGCGGAAGCGTATACCACCGGGAAGTCCAACTGTTCGTCGCTGGCGCCGAGATTGTCGAACAGGTCGAACACCTGGTCCATGACCCAGTCCGGGCGGGCACCGGGGCGGTCGATCTTGTTGATCACCACGATCGGCTTGAGGCCGGCGGCGAACGCTTTCTGGGTAACGAAGCGGGTTTGCGGCATGGGGCCGTCCACCGCGTCCACCAGCAGCAACACGGAATCCACCATCGACATCACCCGCTCCACCTCGCCGCCGAAGTCGGCGTGTCCCGGGGTATCGACGATGTTGATACGGTAGTCGCCGTATTTGAGGGCGGTGTTCTTGGAGAGGATGGTAATGCCCCGTTCCTTCTCCAGATCGTTGGAGTCCATTACGCGCTCGACGTCGCCGGCGCGGTCTCCCAGTGTGCCCGACTGTTGCAACAGCTTGTCCACCAGGGTGGTCTTGCCGTGGTCAACGTGGGCGATGATGGCGATATTGCGCAGGCGTTCAATCACGAAACAGGCTCCGAAGCGAGTAATAAGGCCGAGGCTGGGCCGCGGCGGGAGCGCATTGTACAGCCCCCTTGGCTACCGAGGCCACCGTCTTGTCGCCCTCCGGCCAGCCCCGGTCTGACGGCCATTTCTGATAGTGGGCGGCGTTCGCGGGCTATGAGAGAATGCGACCCGGTTCACGATTTTGCGGTTGTTGCTTCAAGGCGGTGTTCATTCGCCTAGAATGGCGCAACCAAACGGAGGTCGTACCGGTCATACACTGCCCGTCGAGGACTGTCCGTTCGAGCCTTTCTGGCTCCCGAGGTTGCGCGGTTTGGCATATCAGGTTGTCCGCGACGTTTCTTCAGAATGGTTCTGGACACGCGTGTTCCGGACCAGAATGCGGTTCTGAGCAAGGAAAGGTATTCGTTATATGCGGTTTGGGTGTGCGAGCGGCATCAGGTGTGGACTGGCGATAGCGCTCTGTCTGGCCCTGCCCATGAAAGCCGTCGCTGACGGTGAGGACCCTGGAAAGATCATTCTGGGCCTCAATGAAGAGGTCATGATCAAAGAGTTGGACATCGTCTTGCCCGCCAAACTGGATACCGGAGCCCAGTCCGCCTCGCTCAGCGCCCGGCAGGTCCGGATTTTCCAGCAGGACGGGCAGGATTGGGTTTCCTTTGATTTGTGGGTGATGCCGGAACAGCGTGAGAAAATCGGATTGGAGCAGGATCAGTGGCGCACCCTCGAATTGCCATTATCAAAACATGTGCGCATCAAGCGCCGTGCCGAAAATCAGATTGACGGTGCTCCGGGCTACAGCCGCCGGCCGGTGGTGGAATTGACGCTATGCGTCGGTGGCCGGGCCCGGCGGGTGGATGTCAATCTTACCGATCGCAGTGACTTCCGATTCCCGCTGCTGGTGGGATCCGAGGCACTGGTTTCGCTGGGGGCTCTGATAGACCCGGCACAGTCCATGAGCGGGGGTGCGCCATCCTGCTCCAGGGAAGAGACCATCGGCTTGGCGGCCGAAGAAACCGAATAAGGCTGGAACATGGGTTCTGTGAAACTGCACGCGCGGCTGCTGGCCGTGGCATTGTTGGTTCTGGGCATAGGCAGCATGGCCTACCAGATTCTGATTCAGAAAGTGCCGCTTACCGAAAGTGAAACCGATCCGGTCTGGGTGGTGGATGCCCAGGTCCAGTTCCAGGCCAGGGGTAACCACCCGGTGAAGGTGCGAATGTTCGTGCCGCCACTGGACAGTGGTTTCACCACCTTGAATGAGAGTTTTATCTCCAATAATTATGGCGTCAACGTCAGCCGTGAGGGTGGCAATCGGGTGGTGACCTGGTCCAGCCGCCGGGTGGAGGGCCAGCAGAGCCTGTATTACCGCTTGCTGATCACCCCCCGTTTCGCCGAGCCCGGCGGCCAGGCGAAGGAGCCGGGGCCGCAGTTCCGTCCCAGCCCGACGCTGTCCGGGCCGGAAAAAGTGGCCGCCGACGCTCTGCTGGCGCCGATTCGTCAGCACTCCGCGGACATCGAAACCTTCATCAGCGAGACCATCAAACGGGTTAACAGCCGAGACGACAACGACAATGTCCGGCTGTTGCTGGGCGGCAACATGACGTCGGAGAACCGGGCCCGGGTGGTGGATCTGCTGCTGGCGGTGGCGCACATCCCGGCGGAGCCGGTGTACACCCTGCGTTTGTCCGAGGTGCAGAATCAGCAGCCGGAGTTATGGCTGCGTTCCTACAACGGCAACGCCTGGTTGTATTTCAACCCCAACACCGGTCAGCAGGGGCTGCCGGAGGACCGTCTGGTGTGGTGGAGTGGACAGGCGCCACTGTACAACCTGGATGGGGGGCGCAACGCGGAGGTGAAGTTCAGCGTTCACCAGAATGAGATGAGCGCTCTGCAACTGGCACAGACGCTGAGCTCCCAGGACGTTTCCAGCTTCATTGACTTCTCGCTCTATGATTTGCCGCTACCGGTACAACAGCTCCACCGAATCCTGATCATGATTCCGGTGGGGGTGCTGCTGGTGCTGTTGATGCGCAGTCTGATTGGCGTGGAGACCCTTGGTACTTTCACGCCGGTACTGATCGCCCTGGCGTTCCGCGAGACCCAGGTGGTCTGGGGGGTGATCCTGTTCACCTTCATCACCACCATCGGTTTGTCGTTGCGATCGTATCTGGAGCATCTCAAGTTACAGTTGATGGCCCGATTGTCGGTGGTGCTGACCTTCGTGGTGATCATGATCGGCCTGATCAGTTTGTTCAGCTACAAGCTGGGTCTGGAAGTGGGACTGTCGGTGGCGCTGTTCCCGATGGTGATTCTGACCATGGTGATCGAGCGGATGTCGATTGTCTGGGAAGAGCGGGGCGGACCACAGTCCATGAAAGTGGCCATCGGCACCTTGGTGGTGGCGATTCTCTGTCATTTGCTGATGGTGTGGAGTCCGCTGGTCTATCTGGTGTTCACCTTCCCGGGCATCCTCCTGGTGCTGGCCGCGGTCATGGTGTTCATGGGGCACTATCGCGGCTACCGGCTCACTGAACTGGTGCGCTTCCGGGCCATGACCGAAGAGGGACGCTGAATGTTCGGGGTGAAGACCTGGCGCGCTCTGCGGCGGCGCGGCGTAATGGGCATCAACCAGCGTAACGGCGATTATGTGCTGCGTTATAACGACCGTCGCTTGTACCCGCTGGTGGACGACAAAATCCGCACCAAGAAGCTGGCGCTGGACGCCGGTATCCGGGCGCCGGATATGTACGGCATCATCGAGACCGAGCAGGGCATCGGCAAGGTGGCGGAGATCGTGGAAACCCACGGGGATTTCGTCATCAAACCCTCCCAGGGGGCTGGCGGTGACGGCATCATGGTGATCTCCGATCGCTTCGAGGGGTATTACCGCACGGTCTCCGGCCGCATGGTCAGTCCCGAGGAGATGGAGTTTCACATTTCCGGGATCATTTCCGGTATCTATTCACTGGGCGGCCATCGTGATCGCGCGCTGATTGAATACCGGGTCCGTTCCACCGATCTGTTTGACCGCATCAGCATCGGCGGGGTGCCGGATGTCCGTATCATCGTGCTCAAGGGCTACCCGGTGTTCGCCATGCTGCGTTTGCCCACCCGGCAGTCCGATGGCAAGGCCAATCTGCACCAGGGCGCCATCGGGGTGGGCGTGGACATCGCCACCGGGGTGACTCTGGCCGGCACCTGGCACAACCTGAAAATCGACCGCCATCCCGATACCGCGCACCCGGTGGCCGGCGTCACTATCCCGGATTGGGAGGAGTGTCTGGCGCTGGCGGCGCGCTGCTATGACCTGACCGGTCTGGGGTACCTTGGCGTGGATCTGGTGCTGGACAAGCATAAAGGGCCGATGATGCTGGAATTGAATGCCCGTCCCGGCCTCAATATCCAGATCGCCAATGATGATGGATTGCTGCGTCGCTGCGGTATCGTTGAGCGCCATCTGGAACAGCGCGGCAAGGATGAAGGCGAGGAACTGGTGGCGCAGAGGGTACTGTTCTCAAAACGTCATTTCGCGGTGGCGACTCCGGAGCCGCCGGATACGGCCACGGAATAATCGCCTTTTCGAAGTGACTGACGTGGCAACGTGGGATGGCTGACCTTGGCGTTAGCCATCAGCATTAAGCTTCGGTTAAGTTTTTGTGGCCGGGCTTGTCGGAATTTACATTCCCGATGAGCCTGGTTGATGACACAAAGATCCCGTCCTTCCTTTCCGTCCACACCCTGGTGCCGCTTCTTTTTAATCAATTACGTGCTTATTCTGATCGCCTGCCTGCATGTGGCGAGGCAGGCATTGCTGCAACCGGGCAGTGTCTGGAGCCTGCTCTTCCTGCTGGTGGCGTTAGCGGGCTACGCCTTTGTGTTCCTGCTGCCGCCTCTGATGCTGTCTCTGCTGGCGCCCCTGTTCGGACGCTGGGCAGGTTACGGCGTGGCGGTCATCGGCGCTGCTCTGATGTTGCTGCTGTTGCTGGTGGACGGTCAGATCCATGATCTCTACGGTTTCCATCTTAACGGCTTCGTCTGGAATCTGTTGACCACGCCGGGGGGCTTCACCTCCATGGGGGCGGCCTATGGCGCCGCGCATTTTCTCGCTTACCGTCCGGTGCTCAACGCTTCCCAAGCGGTACCGTTTTATCAGCCCACCACGTTATGTCGTTTCTGGATCAGCGGAACGCGGCGGAACCGTTCTTCGGCTTTCTGTTTTTCGAGCGCGCTATTACTTTCCCGCGGAAAGCGTGATCCGGCCGGATTATCTGAAGAACTTCAACTACGCCACCATGGACCTGGAACAGGACATTGACGGTATTGTTAAGGTTCATCGCGGTTTAGAAGGCCACGGCGCTTCAATCATGGGCACGGGGCTGTAACGGAAGGGGCTACCAACCGCTGTATTCGCCAGCAAGCTGGTCTCCCACGGATCATGCCACGAAGCCGCTGTGGGAAGTTTGCTTGCAAGCGAATCGCCAACGGCCCAGGGCATTCGCGGCCAAGCGGAGCGCCGCCGCGGCCGCTTCCCACGGCGGCTTCGTGGCATGATCTGAATCGATGTCTTCGAGGTAACCGAGCAATACGGGTCTCCTTTCCTCTCCTGGAAAGGTTTGTCGTTGTTGGCGTCCGCAACGCGGCGGTTCACTCGAATCGGGCTGCACGGACCCCCCGGCCGGAGCGACCCTTCCCGCTAAACCGCGATGAACCATAAAAAAAGCGTTGCTTAGTGCTTGCCAGGGCATTGGGTCTGGTTT
>NZ_AQPF01000085.1:0-7236 GCF_009846745.1 Alcanivorax xiamenensis
TGGAGGTCTTCGAGGTAACCGAGCAATACGGGTATTCTTTCCTCTCCTGGAAAGGTTTGTCGTCGTTGTCGTCCGGAACGCGGCGGTTCACTTCTGAGCGGGTCTGCACGGAGGCCTTCCGGGACCCTGTTTGACAGGGACGTCAAACCGGGAGCCTACAGGGATGTATTTACGGCGATCCCGGAAGGCCTCCGTGCAGACCCGTGCCTCCGATGGAGACCCACATTCCCGTTATTCCGCGATGAACTTTTTTATGACCGCCATCCATGGCGGTCACCCTGCGGGCCGTCGCCGAGCAACGTTAAAAATTGCTCCCGGCAATTTTTTATTTCCGCAACGCCCGCGGCCCCGGGTTTTGACTTTAGCGTCTGGCGTCTGGCGTCCGGCGCCCCGCCCCTTTTCAATCCTCGCCGCTGAACTCCGCTTCCATGTCCAGCTCCTTGATCTTGCGGGTCAGGGTGTTGCGGCCCCACCCCAACAACGCCGCCGCGTCGCGCTTACGGCCGCCGGTATGCTGCAGCGCCACTTCAATCATGGTGCGCTCGAACACCGGCACCGCCTGGTCCAGGATCGCCCGATCGCCCTGGGCAAGCGCCCGGTCCGCCCACTGGCGCAGGGATTTCTGCCAGTCGCCGCCGCCTTCGCTGGGCCGTCCCACTGACTGGCGCAGTTCCGGCGGCAGGTCGTCCACCAGCACCTCCCGGCCGGAGGCCATCACCGTCAGCCAACGGCAGGTGTTCTCCAGTTGACGCACATTACCTTGCCAGGGCAATGCCGCCAGGTACTTTTCGGTGTCCTTGTGCAGTACCTTGGGCTCCACGCCCAGCTCGCTGGCGGCCCGTTGCAGGAAATACCCGGCCAGTTGCGGTATGTCTTCCCGACGCTCCGCCAGTTTCGGGATATGGATGCGAATAACATTGAGACGGTGGAACAGGTCTTCGCGGAAATCGCCCTCGCGCACCAACCGTTCCAGATCCTGGTGGGTGGCGGCGATGATACGCACATCCACATGAATCGGCGTGGTACCGCCGACCCGGTAGAACTCGTTTTCCTGCAGCACCCGCAACAGTCGCGTCTGGGCCTCCAGCGGCATATCACCGATCTCATCCAGAAACAGGGTGCCGCCATTGGATTGCTCGAAGCGGCCGACCCGCTGGGCATTGGCGCCGGTGAACGCGCCTTTTTCATGGCCGAACAACTCGGATTCGATCAAGTCCTTGGGGATCGCCGCCATGTTCAGCGCCACGAACGGCTTTTCCCGGCGCATGGAATGACGGTGTAGCGCCCGCGCCACCAACTCCTTACCCGTGCCCGACTGGCCGTTGATCAGCACGGTGACATTGGAGTGGCTGAGCCGCCCGATGGCGCGAAACACCTCCTGCATGGCCGGCGCTTCTCCGATGATCTCGGTGGGGGTTTCCTCGTTGGCCACCACCGCTTCGCCCTGGGCTTCCTGACGGTGCTTGATGGCCCGTTTCACCAAAGCCACCGCCTCGTCCACATCGAACGGTTTGGGCAGATATTCGAATGCGCCGCCCTGATAGGAGGCCACCGCCGAGTCCAGATCCGAGTGCGCGGTCATGATGATAACGGGCAGATCCGGGTGCTTGCGCTGCAGAATCTTCAGCATGCGCAGCCCGTCGGTACCGGGCATGCGCACGTCGGAAATCAGCACATCCGGCTCCCTGGCACCTTCTTCCAGGGTATTCAGGGCCTCATCCGCATCCTCGAAACAGGCCAGTTGAAACCCTTCCTGGCTGAGCGCTTTCTCCAGCACCCAGCGGATGGAACGGTCATCGTCAATCACCCATATGGTCGAGGTCATGCCTGTGCTCTCCCTACATCATCGGGCCACCGGCCGGCCTGTCAGGCCGAATCCGAGGTGGCGAAGTTCGCTTCCGGTAACTCCATGGGCAGCAGCAAACTGAACAGGGTCCGGCCCGGTTCGCTGTCGCATTCGATCAACCCCTGGTGCTGGCTGATGATGGATTGGGCAATGGACAAACCCAGGCCGGAGCCATTGGCTCGACCGCTGACCATGGGATAAAAAAGGGTTTCCCTTAACTCTTCGGGAATCCCCGGGCCGTTATCTTCAATGTCCACCCGCAGCACCAGACGGTGGCGGGTGGAACCGATGGTGAATTGCCGCAATACCCGGGTGCGCAAAAGGACCTGGGCGCCCTCGGTGCCGGATTCCAACAACGCCTGAATCGCGTTGCGCATCAGATTGAGCAGCACCTGGATCAGTTGATCACGGTCGGCGGGGATGTCCGGCAGACTGACATCGTAGTCGCGCAGGATGCGCACCCCCTGAGGGTATTCCGCCAGCAACAGTTGACGCACATGCTCCAGACATTCGTGCACGTTCACGTCGGCGAACGCCGGCGGTTTGCGCGGCCCGAGCATGCGATCCGCCACTGAACGCAGGCGATCCGCCTCGTCGATGATTACCCGTGTGTACTCAGCCAGATCCGGGCTGGGCAAAGCACGCTCCAGCAGTTGCGCGGCGCCGCGGATCCCACCCAGCGGATTTTTGATTTCGTGCGCCACGCCCCGCACCAACGCGCGGGTGGCCTGATGCGCGTGCACCAGAGCCTCCTCGCGGCTGATTTTGAGCATGCGGTCGAGCCCCTGCATTTCCACCAGCAGCGCCATCGGATAACCGGGTTCCTGTAACGGCGTAATACTGTAGTCCACCGTTACCTGCACCCCGGGAGTCACATCCAGCTTCGCCTCCCGGCGGGTAAAGGGGTTACCGTCCTCGATGCACTGCTTTAGTGCGTCGCGGGCATTGCCATCATCATGGAAATAGTCCGGCAGCAGTTGGCCGATGATCCGGCTGGCACTGGTGGACAACAGAATCTCCGCCGCCGGGTTGAGATAACAAACCCGCAGCTCATCATCCAGCAGCATCACCGCGGTACGCAGGTGATCCAGCAAGCGTTTGTGCATTACCTTCTCGGTCTTCATGATTCGGCCCATAACGGGGCACAAGCAATTATCAGGCCACCCGTCAGAACCGCCGGAATGAGGCATACCGGGCACCGCTGAAGGGCGTCAAAAAGGCCAGGCGGCCAAAATCAGTGTAATCACTACGCGGAAGGGATGCACCGATTTGGTGCGAATCATGGAAAGAGGGTCAGGAATCGGGCTTGACGGTTTGAGCACGGCTGGCAGGCTGGCCCACGGAGGCCGGAGAACCGGTCTTCGCGCCACTTCCGCGAGCACTGCCGGTCCCGGGGCTGGCGGCGCCCCCTCGCTGGGCAGCCTGCCCGATCCCGGCCCGTCCACTGGGTGCCGGTGCCTGACCGCTTTGCAATCGGCTGGTGCGATGCACATGCACCGTGACCGTGGCGGAGCGTTTGATCTCCTTGCCCTCCTGGTCCAGCACTCGCGCCACCAGCACATGACTGCCCCGCTCCGGATCCCTCAGCGCGGTTCCAGCCAAAGGTTCGCCATTGTCCAGAACCTCAAGCCGGTGCCCGGCCTGAAGCGCCGGCTCCAGCGCTACTTCCACGCTGATCGGCCCCTCCGGATTGCGCACCGTGGCGTTCGGCCGCGGGGAAACAATCGCCAGACGCTGGTAGCCCTCGAAAACCGGCAGCGACGACTCCGGCGGCTCGGCCGGCGGCCGTTCCTGTCGCGGCCCTGGCACGGTATTGGTCGGGCCAATGCGTACCGCCTCCGCGTCGCGTCCCTTCGGCGGCGAGTCAGTGAACGTCACGTTGCCGTGCTCATCGACACTACGAAAGATCATCGCGCCCCCTGTTTCCGACACATCGCCGGCCCGCACCCAGACAGCGGCGCAGACGCCAAGCAAAGTGATCAACAGAACGGTTGTGGTTTTCATGCGGTCCTCCTCTCCCCCAAGAGTCATGGCTTTGATTCTGACCGCACCGGAACAGGGATAAAAGGGTCTGGGGCACACTATGGGCCCCGCCCTTTGTGGGCCTTGGAGACATAAACTCGGAAACTACTACAAGGCCGCTGTGGGAAGCTTGCTTGCAAGCGAATCTTGGGGCCCGGAAACCCATTCGCTTGCAAGCAAGCTTCCCACAGCGGCTTCATAGCCCCCCTTCCGTGCCAGCAATCGTTATGCCGCCATGAACCACAAAAAAGGCCCCGCCGGAGCGGGGCCTTGCAACTGCCGGGAACTTGGGATTCTTAGCAGCTGTAGTACATGTCGAACTCGACCGGATGCGGAGTCATGTTCAGACGCTCGATCTCTTCACGCTTGAGCTGGATGTAGCCGTCCAGCATGTCCTTGGTGAACACATCGCCGGCCATCAGGAACTCGTAGTCCGCTTCCAGACAATCCAGAGCCATGGTCAGGGTATGAGCCACGGTCGGGATGCCCTGAGCTTCCTCGGCCGGCAGATCGTACAAGTCCTTGTCCATGGCATCGCCCGGGTGCATCTTGTTCTTGATGCCGTCCAGGCCGGCCATCAGCAGCGCCGCGAAGCACAGGTACGGGTTGGCGGACGGATCCGGGAAGCGCGCCTCGATACGACGGGCTTTCGGGCTGTTCACCCACGGAATCCGGATGGAAGCGGAACGGTTGCGGGCGGAGTAGGCCAGCATTACCGGTGCTTCGAAACCGGGTACCAGACGCTTGTAGGAGTTGGTGGAACCGTTGGTGAAGGCGTTGATGGCGCGAGCGTGCTTGATGATACCGCCGATGAAGTACAGCGCTTCCTCGGACAGTCCCGCATAGCTGTCACCGGCAAACAGGTTTTTGCCGTCCTTGGCCAGGGACACATGCACGTGCATACCGGAACCGTTGTCACCGATCAGCGGCTTGGGCATGAAGGTGGCGGTTTTGCCATAGGCGTGCGCCACATTGTGGACACAGTACTTGAGGATCTGCACCTCGTCCGCCTTGGCGGTCAGGGTGTTGGCGCCAACACCGATTTCGCACTGGCCGGCGGTGCCCACTTCGTGGTGGTGCACTTCGATTTCCAGACCCATCTGCTCCATGGCGGCGCACATGGCGGCACGCAGGTCGTGCAGCGAATCCACCGGCGGTACCGGGAAGTAGCCACCTTTCACACCCGGACGGTGACCGATGTTGTTCTTCTCGAACTCATCGGCGGACACCCAGGCCGCTTCTTCGGAGTAGATGTTGTACATGGCGCCGGACATGTCGGACTTCCATTGTACGGAATCAAACACGAAGAATTCCGGCTCCGGACCGAACAGGGCGCTGTCGGCGATGCCGGTGGACTTCAGATATTCCTCGGCGCGCTGAGCCACGGAGCGGGGATCGCGCTCGTAGCCCTGCATGGTGGAGGGCTCGACGATGGTGCAACGCAGGTTCAGGGTGGTAACGTCGGTGAACGGATCGATCACCGCGGAACTGTCGTCCGGCATCATGATCATGTCGGACTCGTTGATACCTTTCCAGCCAGCGATGGAAGAACCATCGAACATCTTGCCGTCCTGGAAGAAGTCCTCGTCCACTTCCGAACTCGGAATGGTGACGTGCTGCTCCTTACCCCGGCTATCGGTAAAACGCAGATCGACCCACTTCACGTCGTTATCTTTGATCAGCTTCAGCGTCTTTTCAGACATTGTAGAACGTCCTCCTGGAACGGGTATGTGTCTGGCATTCAGTGGTATCGGCGGGCCGACCACTCGAAGCCGCTATTCTCGGGCACTCGGCCCCGCATGCCAATAGGTGAGCAAATTACGTGCCAGCCCTTTTTTAGCGCATTCGGGCCGCAACGCCCCGAAATCGGCCGGCATACCCGGCATGAAAGCACCAATACTGTGCATGCATGACAAGAACGCACCATTACAGTGCAATCGAAGGCTCCCCAATCTCAAGCGTCACCCGCACCTCATGACCTTCTTCCCGGGTCTCCAGCACCGCATGACCATTGATCCGGCACCAGGCGGGAATGTCATTGAGCGCCCCCGGATCGGTGCAGATCACCGTCAGGGTATCGCCTTGTTGAAGCGCATTCACTTGATTCTGGGTTTTGATCACCGGCATCGGACACAGCAACCGGCGGGCGTCCAATTCATGATGGCTCATGGTTATACCATCCATTCCTGTGGCACCTGATCCGGCGTCGCCGGGCACACCGGTAACTGGCGAGCCACGCCGCTGGGATCGCGCACTTCCACCACCACCTCGTCATCGGTTCGCCCCTTGGAATAACGGGCGACGATGGCGGCCGCCTGGCGCAGTTCCTCATCGGATGCCAGCTCACCGTCGATCAGGGCCAGCGGACCGGGGCAGCTCGACGTGGTGATGCTGGTGAACTGATACCGATACCCTTCCAGGAAGCGGTTCTCCCCTTCTTCACGGCTGATGATCAGCTTGTAGTGCGGCGCCGGACGGATATGCCGCCCCACCTTCAGCAGCATGATGTCATCCAGTTCATAGCGGCGCTCGTTACGGGCTTGCCACAGATCCGCCAGCTTGCGCGAATAGGACTCATCGGTAAGGAAGCAACAGCCGCCGGCGGGCTGGGCGAAGTCATCCAGGCCAAAGCGCTTGGCCAGTGCCATTTGCGGCTTGCGATTACGGCCGGAGAAGTCGTGCAATTGGCTGCGATCCACCCAGCCCTCCCGCTCCGGCAGGGTCTCCGGCAGGTTCCTGGCGCTGAGCGGACGCAGCAGGCGGTCATCGGCGCCGGATTCGCGGCTGATGATCGGCATGGTTTCCTTGCGCTGGCTCTTGGGGCGCTGCCCCACCACCTCACCGGTGATGATGAAGTCGAACCCCTTCTCGCCGGCCAGCTCCCGTGCCTTGTTCAGCATCAGGGAGGCCTTGTTGACCATGAAGATCTTGCAGTCCAGGCAGGGATTCAGATTGGCGCCGTAGCCGTGTTTCGGATTGAGTACCACATCCTTGTACTCCTCCGAAATATCCACGATATGCAGCTTGATACCCAGCTGCTCGGCGACCCAAAGCGCATTATTGCGCTTGTTTTTGTCCTTGTCCTTCTTGCGAATGGCGTGAGTGTGGCCTTCCACGCAGAAGCCGGTGAAGAAATTCACCCCTTCGACGTGGATGCCTTGTTCCTGCATGACTTTCACCGCCAGCATGGAGTCCAGGCCGCCGGAAACCAGGGCGATGGCGCGTCGTTGCAGCGGTTGTTGCAGCGTTCGAGGGGCTGACTCGGTCATAGGTCGGCTCGCGTGCCGGTCAAAAAATGGGCGGCGAGTATAGCAAACCCGGGCCGGGTAGCACTATCCGCTGGACGCTGGACGCTGGACGCTGGACGC
>NZ_AQPF01000086.1:0-6427 GCF_009846745.1 Alcanivorax xiamenensis
GCGGCGACGTGGAGACCTTAAACAGGCTCTAAGTGCCGCTTTCGACATGCCGGTTTTCCACCGGAATCCGATACAGTAGAGAGCGAACCCCAACGGAGACACGACAGATGCGGGATGAACAACTGGCCGGCAAGGTCATTCTAATCACCGGTGCCGGCGGCGGTATCGGCCGGGTCACGGCGGAAAGCCTGGGCGCGGCGGGAGTACGGTTGATGCTGTCCGATATCGACGCCCACGCGGTGGAGTCCACCGCCGCCGCCATCCGCGAAGCCGGCGGCACCGCCCGGGCCATGGCCGTGGATGTCACCCGCGCGGATCAGGTGTCCGCCCTGGTGCAGGCCACGCTGGAGGCCTATGAACGTCTGGATGGCGCTTTCAACAACGCCGGCGTGGAGGAAGAAAACGCCAAGATCGTGGCCGTGGAAGAGAGCCTGTTCGACCGCATCATCGATATCAATGTCAAAGGCGTGTGGCTGTGCATGAAATACCAGATCGCCGCCATGGCCAAACAGGGTGACGGTGGCAGCATCGTCAATACCGCTTCCATCGCCGGCCTGGTGGGCGCTCCCAAGCGCGCCGCCTACGCCGCCAGCAAACATGCGGTGGTGGGATTGACCAAGAGCGTGGCGGCGGAATACGCCCGTCAGAACATTCGCGTCAACGCGGTCTGTCCAGGCATCATCCGTACCGCCATGATGGAGCGTGCCATCTCTCAGGTGGAGCGCGACGACGGCATCGACGCCGAACAGCAACGGCGCCTGCACGCGGCCCTGCATCCCATGGGCCGTGTCGGTGAAGCAACGGAAGTGGCGCAGGCGGTACAGTGGCTGCTGTCGGACGCGTCCTCTTTCGTCACCGGTCATCAACTGTCGGTGGACGGCGGCCTGACCGCTTTATAACGGACTGTTCAGGAGAACAACAATGCTCAAACTGCATGGCTTCAGTGCCAGCAACTACGTCAACATGGTGAAGTTCGCGCTGCTGGAAAAAGGCATGGCCTTCGAGCAGGTCAACGACTACCCGTCCCAGGAAGCCTCCTTTCTGGACATCAGCCCCATGGGCAAGGTGCCAGTGCTGGAAACCGGCCAGGGGTTTCTCGCTGAAACCAACGTGATCCTGGAATACATCGATGAAACCGGCGAAGGCCCGGCGCTGTACCCCGCCAATCCGTTTCAGCGCGCCCAGGTCAAGGAACTGGCCAAACTGATCGAGCTGTATATCGAACTGCCGGCGCGCCGCTGCTACCCGGAGGTCTTCTTCGGCGGCAAGGTCAGCGATGAAACCAAGCAACAGACCCGGGACGCGCTGATCAAAGGCGCCGCCGCCCTGAAGCGGGTGGCGAAGTTCGATCCGTTCGTGGCCGGCGCCCAACTTACCGCCGCCGACGCCGTCCTGCTCTACAGTCTGGATCTGGCCGCCGGTATCGCCGGCAAGCTGTTTGATCTGGACCTGCTGACGGAGATCCCCGGCAGCAAGGCGCTGCTTGATCAACTCAACCAAAGAGACAGCGCACGCCAGGTGGACGAGGAACGCAAGGCCGGCATGGCCGAATTCATGGCCCACGTGCGCGGCGGCAAGTAAGCACTGAATTGTAACCGCCATCGCGGTCCGTCCATTGGTATTGGAGATATGCATTCACGCTGTATTCGCGGCCGAGGCCGCTTCCCACGGAAGGCACTGCGAAGCCGATGTGGGAAGCAGCCTCGGCCGCGAATGGTCTGTAACAGCATCGGCCCGCTTCATAAAAGAAAGGACCGCGACACCGGCACTGTTTTGCCGCCCTCCATCCCGCTAAGCTGACCGGGCCTTTCAGCCAGGACTCTCCGTCATGCTGCTCCGCTCTTGCCTGGCGCTTCCCCTCGTTGCTCTGTTGAGCGGCTGCGCCGACGCCACCTCCCCCATTACCCCGGAAAACGGGCCACCACTCACCGTCACCGTTCTCGCTGAAGGGCTTGAGCACCCCTGGGCCCTGGCCTTTCTGCCCGGAGGCGAGGTTCTGATTACCGAAAGGGGCGGTACCCTGCGCCGTTTCCATGATGGTGTACTGGTGGAAGAACCGGTTCCCGGTGTTCCCGCCGTGGTGGCCCGGGGCCAGGGCGGCCTGTTCGATGTGCTGCCTCACCCCCGCTTCGAGGATAACCGGCGACTGTATCTGAGCTACGCCAAAGCCTGTGACGGCGGCGCCACCACCGCCGTGGGCCACGGTGAATATCGTGACGGCGAACTACACCGCTTCCGCGATGTGTTGGTGGCCGACGCCTGCAGTGATACCGGCCAGCATTTTGGCGGGCGGCTGCTGTTCGATGACGACGGCCATCTGTTTCTCACCATCGGTGACCGGGGACAACGGCAGCGGGCCCAGGACACCGGCGATCACGCGGGCAGTGTGTTGCGTCTGGATCAGGATGGCGCCGCCGCCAGCGGTAATCCGTTCGCCAACGGCGGCAACGGCCGCGCGGAAATCTGGAGTTGGGGGCATCGAAACCCCCAGGGCCTGGCGTTACACCCCGACACCCGCCAGCCCTGGCTCAACGAGCATGGCCCGCGCGGCGGCGATGAAATCAACGCGGTGAAACCGGGGGTGAACTACGGCTGGCCGGAAATCACCTACGGCCGCGAATATTACGGCCCCGCCATCGGCGAGACCCACCAGGAAGGCCTGGCCCCACCACTGCATTATTGGGTGCCCTCCATTGCCCCCTCCGGTTTCGCATTCGTCGGGGGCGATCGGTATCCGCAATGGCGGGGCGATGCGTTATCCGGCGCGCTTAAACTGACGCATCTGAACCGGGTGCGATTCAAGGGTGAGACACCGAAGCAGGAACTGCGTTATCTGCGGCAGCGCGAGCAACGTATCCGCGATGTGCGCCAGGGCCCGGAGGGTTACCTGTATTTGCTCACCGACAGCAATGACGGGCAACTGCTGCGGGTGGAGCCGGATTGAACGCCACCCTGGATCCCGGCCTTGCGCCAACCGATCAGTTCAAACCCTCGGAATGGACCAGGTGGAAACGGACGCCGCCAATGCTGACCTGACTTTGATCCACCGGCAGGCCCCGCTCAAGAGCGCGCGCCTTGATCGCCTCCAGATCATTCACCAGGATATCCACGCCACTGAGCCCTTCACCGCGCCCATCCCGATCAGCGACAAAATGCAGATAGGCATTATCCAAGACCACCTGTTGGCCGCCGCCACTGCTTTCTCCGCTGTTCTCCACCGGCCGGCGCAACAGGCTCCCCCAACGACGCGCCATATCCTCCGGCTCCGCCCCCTGCAGTTCGACACCGACGATGCGTTGCACCCGCTCCGTGTTAACGAAACTCTGCCAGTCCGGTCCCGCCGGGTTATAGGGGCCGTCCAGGGATTCACCGTAGCGGGTGTGGTTGATTTCCAGCAACGTGCCGCCCAGATCCTTGGGATGCAACTGCATGCCCCGATAATCGCCATGGCCAAGAAAAGCCGCCACTCGCACGCCCTGCGCATCCACATGAGGCCCCCAGCGGTCCACATCGTCGGTATCGAGGATCACCATGTAACCGCCGTCCCCGCCCCGACGCCGTAGAAAACGGCCGGCGGTGGTGTCCTCACGAGTCGGCGCCACGACTTCGATGAAGGTGTTGCCCACTGGCAACAGTGCGTTATGCAGGCCGAACGCCTGCACCGCCGGATCCCGATGGCACACCTGAATCCCGAAAACGTCGGCCAGGTCCTCCACCACCGGTTCCAACTGGCTGGCCACCAAACACAACTGACGGAAGCGAAGATAGGTCATTGATTGTTCTCCTTGATTCACGGACTCCGACGATCAACACGCCGGCATGCTGACACGCCAAACCCAAAGACCTGAAAACCGTCATGCCGGACTTGATCCGGCATCGCCCTCCATGAAGTGACGCGCCCCCCGGAAGGGATCCCGGGGCAGCCCGGGAATGAGCGCGAGATCAACGCGGATTGTTACGACAAGGCCCGCGCCAGCGCGCGTACGCCGACTTCGATATCTTCGTCATCGATCATACCGAAGCCGATCAACAGTCCCTTCGTCCCTTCGGACGAAGCGTAAAAGTCACCGAGATCTTCCGCGTTGATGCCCGCGCCAAGCAAGCGGGCTTCCAGCTTGTCCACCGATTCCCGGAATGCCAGCGCCAGATGAATGCCGGCCACCTGGGGCAAACAGTTCCACAGATCCGGCCGCCGCGCCAGCGCCACCAGTAATCGCTCCCGGCGCCCTTGATAAAGCCTCTGCATGCGACGCAAGTGGCGGACGAAAGCGCCCTCCTGGATCAGATTGGCCAGGGCTTTTTGCATCAGATTGGGGGCACGCCCGTCGGTCAGGCTCTTGGCCTGGCGCAGCGCCGGTTTCAGCCCCTTCGGCATGATCATGTAGCCGAGTCGCAGATCCGCATGCAGCACCTTGGAGAACGAGCCGAGATACGCCACCTGCTGGTGCCGGTCCAGACTCTTGAGCGCTTCCAGGGACCGGCCGTCGAAGCGGAATTCGCCATCGTAATCGTCCTCGACGATCAGCACGTCGCGCCCGCGAACGAAATCCAGCAGTCGCAGCCGCCGCTCCAGGGTCATTGGCATACCCAGGGGAAACTGATGAGATGGCGTCACATAGATCATCGAAGCCGCCTCCGGCACCTGGTCCACGCACAGCCCCTGTTCATCCACCGGCACTCCCACCACATGGGCACCATAGGATTCAAACACCCAGCGCGCCGGCGGATAGCCCGGTTCCTCCACCGCCACCACCGTCCCCGGCGCGATCCGTACCCGGGATAGCAAATCCATTCCCTGCATGGCCCCCTGGGTGACCATGACGTCATCCGCCGAGCACGGCAAACCGCGACTGTAACCCAGATAATGGGCGATCCCTTCGCGCAAACCGATGTCCCCCTGGCATTCGCCCTGCAGGGTGCGGTCGCGGGCCTCCTCGCGCAGCGCACGCATCACTGCCCGCCGCCAATCCGCCAGCGGCAGCAGACGCCGGTCGGTCACGCCACCGGAGAAGTTATAGCGGCGCGGCGCCTCCCGGTCTCCCCATACGGGTAACGGACGCCAATGACAGCCCGGCCCCACTCCCGGTTCCGCCTGTTCTCCGGTCACCACTGGTGGCAACCGACAAACAAAGGTTCCGGCCCCCCGGCGCGCTTCAAGGAAGCCCTCGGCAACCAAACGCTCATAGGCATCCACCACCGCCTGACGGGCAATACCCAGCTCCGCCGCCAAGGCACGGCTGGGTGGCAACCGTTGGCCGGGAGCCAGACGGCCCTCCACCAGTGCCGAGCGCAGGTCGCGGTAGAGCCGCTGGGGCACCGTGCCGGAGCCATTCAGCGGTAAATGGATTTGCAAATTGGTCTCCCAAAACCGTTCAAATTGGATCTGCCAAGCCTTCCAATTCAGCCCTAATCTGAACCGGCTTTTCAACCTCTTTGCCATCCGGCCTGTTCAACAGGCCTGTTTGCTTAACAGGAGCAATCATGAAAGCCCGTATCAACTTCTTCACCGCTTCGCCGGACACCATGAAAGCCATGCTCGGCACCTCGGAAGTGATCGAGAATACCGGCCTGGATCACCGTCTGTTGGAATTGATCAAGATACGAGCGTCGCAGATCAACGGCTGCGCCTTCTGCGTCCACATGCACGCCCGTGATGCCCGCGCCGCCGGCGTGCCCAATGAAGTGCTCGATACCGTGTCCGGCTGGCGTGAAGCACCCTGGTTCAGCGAACGGGAACGGGCCGCCCTGGCCTGGACCGAACGCCTCACCCGCCTCGGCGAAGGCCATCATGACGACGAGGCGGAATACGACTATCTGGCCGCCCACTTCAGCGAAAAAGAACGCACCGATCTGACCTACGCCATCGGTGTCATCAACATGTGGAACCGGTTCAATGTCGGCTTCCGTCACCAGCCGGAATAACGCTCTTGTTGAGGAGGAAAAGATGAAAGCCCGCTTCGATTTCTACAGCGCCTCACCGGACACCATGAAGGCGGTGTTCGCCACCCAGAAAGTCATCGATGCCACCGGCCTGGAACATCGCCTGGTGGAACTGGTGAAGCTGCGCGCTTCGCAGATCAATGGCTGTCTGTTTTGCATGTCCATGCACGCCGCGGACGCCCGCAACCGAGGCATTCCCAACGAAGTGCTGGACACCCTGCCAGGCTGGCACGAAGCGCCCTGGTTCAGCCAACGGGAAAGGGCCGCCCTGGCCTGGACCGATCACCTGACCCGCCTCAGCGACGCCAGCCACGATGACGAGGCGCTTTACCAGGCGCTGGCGGATCAGTTCACCGAGCAGGAATGCACCGATCTCACTTATGTGATCGGCGTGATCAATATGCTCAACCGGTTCGGTGTGGGATTCCGGCGCGCGCCGGATTGAGTTGGACGCCAGACGCCGATAATGCAAAACCAGACCCAACGC
>NZ_AQPF01000087.1:0-5411 GCF_009846745.1 Alcanivorax xiamenensis
ACCTAACGGTCGAGAGATTTTAAGTCTCTTGGCCTAAATCCTCCCTAACTCAGAGCACTCTCGAATCATTAAAGTTCCTATCGGATACTTCTAAACAATAGAGGTGTCCAATGATAGTGACCATCTGCTCCACCAAAGGCGGGGTCGGCAAAACGACCACCACCGCCAACCTTGGGGGCATCCTGGCTGACGCAGGGCAACGTGTTCTGCTCGTCGATGCCGATATCCAGCCCACTCTCTCCAGTTACTACCCGCTCTCCGACCGCGCGCCCTATGGCCTACACCAGCTGGTCACCAGCGGTCACGTCGAGGGCTGCATCAGCCACACCACCATCCCCAATCTGGACATCGTCATCAGTGACGATCCGGAAGGAAGCCTTGAAACCTGGATCCTGCATACGCCCGACGGCCGTATTCGCATGCGCACCGCGCTGCGGGCTGTCCAGGACTATGACGTTGTCTTAATCGATACCCAGGGCGCCGTCGGGCCGCTGCAGGATGTCGGTGTGCTCGCCGGCGATCTGCTTCTTTCGCCCATCCCTCCTGAAATCCTCTCCGCCCGTGAGTTTGCCCGCGGCACGCTCGGCATGCTCGACCGGCTCCAGCCCATGCAGCACCTTGGTGCTCCGGTCGGTCATCTCTATGGCCTTCTCTACCGCATGGACCACACCGTAGACGCGCGCCAAGTGGCCGATACGCTCCGCAAAGCCACGTTCGCCGAATCACGCGGCGCCATCTCCGTGCTCGATACGGTGGTCCCCTCCACCGTGGTATACCGCGAAGCCGCCACCGCCCAGGTTCCTGTCCATCGGCTGGAACACCGGCGTCGAGGCACTGCCCCTTCCGCCCTGGAAACCCTCTCTTCGTTGGTCGGCGAACTGTTCCCTCATATCGATTTGGGAGGGCTTCGTGATGAGATTTAAACCCTCCCTCGAAGAGCTATTGGACGAAATGTCCGCTGCGATCGCTGTGCACTTGGGCATCGAGATTGGCAAAGCCAGTCTGGACAACTCCCCCTGGCATAACGCGCTAAACGCCATCCAGGAGGCCGTCGCATCCAAGCCCGCTGAGCGCCCAATGACACCGGAACGGGCTCTGTTGCACGAGGCAAAACACGCCCTGACAGCGATCGCCTTGTGCCCCCGGGACGACTCAGAGATCGATGACCTGTTTGAGCGCATCGACCAAGCCGAAGTAACGGCCTGTCGGATCGCGGACTTTCTGTTCGAGTCCTCCAATCCAGAAGCGGCCCGCACACGGGAAGGGGCGCCGCAGCGCCAAGTCCAACGCGCCGTCGCCTACGACGCTTCTGAAGAACAACTCGTCGTCATGACTTCAACCCCGACTCATGCGCTCAAGGAGCAGGATCTATCCGCTCTACAGCGCGACGCCGACCGTTATCGTTGGTTAAGGCACGATGCCAAGGTCAGTGCTGTGACCGTTGGGGCACTTCGCGACAAATACGGCCTGCGGACACTTCTGGCCGGCGACCTTGACGCCGTCCTCGATGCCGCCCGCCGCCGTCAAACGCAGCATGGAGGGGCGGATCATGGTGCGTAAGGAGCGCTTCATTTCGTTCATTCCGCCGCTGATTCAAGCGTTGCACACCGGCCGCAAGACACAAACCCGGCGCCTGCAAGGCCTGGATGGTATTAATCAGGATCCGGATCACTGGGTGCCGCTCCACGCGGCGGTGACGCTCGATACCACCGGGCAGCTGGGCGTGGCGTTTCAGCACCTGGAGACGGGAGACCGTCAGTGGCTGCCCTGCCCCTACGGCGGTCCAGGTTCTCACCTCTGGGTGAAGGAACCCTGGTCCAGCCTGGTGGAGCAGCACGAGGACGGGGTCGAGCGTCATTGCGTGGCGTATGAAGGCACGCCTCGTGTTGGCATCCGCACACCAGGTTGTTTGGGGGCCGTGGACCACATCCGCTACCTGGATGACGATACCGATCTGTCGGAGCACTACTTCGGGTGGCCCCTGCGCTGGCGCGCCGCTCGGTACATGCCCCGACGGTTCAGCCGATTCACGTTGACGCTGACCCAGGTTCGCGTGGAGCGGCTGCAGGAGCTTCGGCGAGACGACGCCATTGCAGAAGGCGTGCAACGTGTCGGGGGCGGCCTGCTGCGGTGGGAAAATTGGTCGGCCACCGACGGGCAAAACGGCGCGTCACCCGAAGCGGCTTTTGCGCTGCTGTGGAACCACCTCAATAGCACCCGTCCCTGGAATGCCAATCCCTTCGTTTGGGTGCTGTCATTCACGGTCAGGCACGTGAACATCGATGCCCTGGATGACAATAGCAGTTCATACACGATGTCCTCTCAGCCCGCGTTGACGGTGGCGGGAGGTGCCTCATGACCCTCCCTGCCCCGATCCTGCGTTACCACGGCGGCAAATTTCGCATTGCCGATTGGCTGATACAGCACTTTCCGCCCCACCAAGTGTACGTCGAGCCATTCGGCGGCGGCGCCAGCGTTCTATTGAGTAAACCGCCGGCACCGGCCGAGGTGTATAACGACCTGGACGGCGAGATCGTCAATCTCTTCCGGGTATTGCGCGATCCCCATGACGCCCGCGTGCTGGCGCAACAGTGCCAGTACACCCCCTATGCTCGGGAGGAGTTCGAGCAAGCACAACGCCCCTCTGACCTGCCGATCGAACAAGCCCGCCGTACCCTGGTGCGATCGTGGTTCAGTTTTGGCAGTGCCGGCGCCACTCGGGGCCGCACCGGGATGCGGACCTTTACCAGGCCCGACGGCAGCTATCTGGGCGTGGCGCAAGCTTGGTCACGAGTGAGTCGGCTGATTCCGGTCGTCACGGAGCGACTCACTCATGTGGTCATCGAGCATCGGCCCGCCATCGATGTGATGCGCCATCACGACGGTCCGACCACGTTGCATTATGTGGATCCCCCTTACCTGCCTGAAACCCGCTCCAACGGCGGTACCCGTTACTACCGCCATGAACTGACCCGGGAGGACCATGAGGCCCTTCTGGAGGTCCTTCAGGGACTCACGGGGATGGTACTCCTCTCCGGCTACGCCCATCCCTTGTACGACCAGCGCCTGTCCGGCTGGCATCGAACGTCCCTCGCCACCAGCGGCTCCAGCCGCTTTGGCTCCACGTCCCGCACTGAGTGCCTCTGGCTCAACCCCCAGGCTCAACACGGCCTCGCCCAGTTAGACCTTTTTGATCGCTTTGATCGTACGGGAGGTATTGCCTCATGAGTAAAAAACGGCCCTCTTCCGAGCAGGTCGCGTCCCTGATCGCCACACCGTTATTTCGGCGGGATCAACGTAACCGGGAAAACGGTGACGGCGTCGCAACGCCCTCCACCGACCCGATCACCAGCACGCCGATGCGTATGGACGTCGATCAGATCCGCCGGTACGACCACGATCCACGCCGTAACCGCAACAGCAAATACGCGGAGATCAAAGCATCAATCCTCGCCGCGGGCGACCAAGAGGATCCGCTGGAAAGCCCCCTTGTAGTCACCAAACGGCCCGGCGATCCGGATCCGCGTTACATGGTCAGTGCCGGCGGCAATACCCGTCTGTGCATCCTACAGGAGCTCTGGAAGGAAACCGGCAACGAGCGGTTCAAGCAGACCTGGGTCATCTTCAAGCCCTGGGACAGTGAGTGCCGCACTTTGCTGTCGCATCTGAAAGAAAACGATCTGCGCGGGGATCTCATTTTTATTGATCGAGCCCTGGCGATCCGCAACGTGCGAGAGCTGATTCTAGAAGAGCAGGACAGAGAAAAGCTGTCACAAAGAGAGTTCGCTGAAGTCCTAGATAGCCAGGGGTACCGAGTCAGCCAATCGCTCATCGTTTGGTACGACTACGCCGTCGATGTCCTTTATCCCCTACTCCCCTCTGCCCTCGATAACGGCATGGGTCGCCCACAGGTAGAACGATTGCGCGGACTCCACAATGCGTTCCGTGACGTCTGCCAAGCGTTTGGTCTCGGAGAAGATATCGAGGGTTTGTTTGGCGCCGTCGTATCTCGCAACGATCAAAGCGATATCGATCTGGACCACATCCGGCGGGAGCTGGAATCGGAAATTTCCGTATCCGCCGACTGCGATATCGGGCGCGCCAGCCTGGCTCTGGGTGCGGCGTTGGATGGCGGTGAGATCCTCGTGCCCAACAACGACGCCGAGGACGATCTCGATTTCCTGGACGCGACAGCCGGTTCGGGGAATCTTGATGATTACGGGTATGCCGACAACGCCGGCGAGGCGTCCACTCAGGAAAATAGCGACGACACGGAAAGCGACGACGGTCATGAACGTCTGTCGTTCGGTGTCGACGATGATCTGCCCGGGCAAGCCCCAACAACGACCTCCCAAGATGAGGACAGGGTGCCCGTTACTGAGACACCCGCGTCATCGTCGGTATCCGAGTCTTCATCCCGTTCAACCGTGGCATCCGAGACCACACCGGATCTGGCCGATCTACGGTCACAAGCGTGGGATTTGGCGGCGGCCATCGCTGCGGAGGCAGGCCTCTCCGAACCGCTCTCCCTACCGGAAAGCGGGTTCGGCTTCGTGCTGTTGCCGGAACCGGCGGACGGACACGCCGCCTGTGTGTGGTGGCAGCTTGCCAATCTCGCTGGCCAGCACCCCAACCAGGCCGCACTGGCGGACCATCTGCCACCGGATTGGCTTGATCACGTCCCCACCTTCAACCCTTTCCACCTGGCTTCTGAGTTGTACCTGCACTGGTCCGACGCGCAGTGGCGTGCCTTCACCAAGCTAGTGGCGCTCATTCGGTCCATTCATTCCGTCACGGAGGGCGACCCATGGATATCCTGATGCGGCATAAGGAGGCGCAGTTAACCCGTGCGCTATTAACGTATGCGGCCGAATGTCTACACGATGGCGACTATGCCGCGCTAAGGGATCTGGGGTTCGGCGAAGAAGAGTTACGGTCTCTCCAGAGCCTCACAATCGAGACGGTCACGCTGTTGTCCCACCACCTGCAGCTGCATGGCCACGTGCTAAAAGTCCGGTTGGATCGGGGCGCGTTCCGGCAGTTGCTCGCCCAAGTACACCGTGAATCCGAACGAACGCACCTAAAGCGGGAGCTGGTGCGTCGCGAAGCGCCGGCAGAACTGATGGCCTCGCTGTATAGCATGGGGGTCCGGGAATACACCAGCCTGCGCCGCGCGGTACGGCTCACCCGAGGCCCCGGCCGGCCACCTGATCCGGATGAGGCCACCATCGAAGTGGTCTGGAAGGCCTGGAAGAACCATCACGGGGCTCTGGACCCTGCGGAGCTGACGCCCGAGGACTGGCTGGCGCTGTCGGAAAGGACCGGCCGAGATCTAAGGGTGATCTATCGCATTCTGAGCGAATGTCCGGCAGCCCCGGCCCAACGGGCCGGCAAGCGGGGCTCGCAGCGGG
>NZ_AQPF01000088.1:0-5345 GCF_009846745.1 Alcanivorax xiamenensis
TTTATTACGTTCAAACTTTTCCTTTGCCACGACTCTCTACCTCTCAACTTGGCTGTGCATTTCCGTCTGAACGGCGCCTCTGCCCAGATAAAACCCTGTCGGACCGCGCCTTTCGCGGACCATCTTGGCACCACCAAGACACATAAAGCCGGACCCAGGTGGTACCCGGGCCCGGATTCTGGAGCTCATGACCGGATTTGAACCGGTGACCTCACCCTTACCAAGGGTGTGCTCTACCTACTGAGCTACATGAGCGTAACCTATACTTCGCAAACCTCTTCCTGGTCCGCGAACTTCCGCAGCCTGGAGCGGGCAGCGGGAATCGAACCCGCATCATCAGCTTGGAAGGCTGAGGTTCTACCACTGAACTATGCCCGCAAACCTTCTGTCTGCCTGCCAGCTTGCTGACAATATCTGGTGGAGGGGGAGGATCACTCCGCCCTTCGGGCCAGCACAAGTGCTGTTCAGTCCGCGGAGCGGACATGTCGAACCTCTTGTCGGTCCGAACCCTCCCCCGGCCAAGCGCCGAAGGAACCTTCACGAGCCATCAAGCCTTTCCACGCCTGATCACTCTCATTATCTGGTGGAGGGGGGAGGATTCGAACCTCCGAAGCTTTCGCGTCAGATTTACAGTCTGATCCCTTTGGCCACTCGGGAACCCCTCCAGAAAAGGGCCTACATTCTCTTTACGGCTCAGCCCCTTGTCAACATCTTTTCAGGGGCTTTCAAGCTGCTGTCGCATGCCTGAAAGGTGGAGCTGGCGAGAGGAGTCGAACCCCCGACCGGCTGATTACAAATCAGCTGCTCTACCAACTGAGCTACGCCAGCATGAAGCGAGCCTTGCTTCAAAGGCTGCGCATTCTATATAAACCCCGATGGGTCTGCAATCGCTTCTGGCCACCCCGGGGCAAGAACATTCTGACCAGCCAGTCAGCCCTTCCACTGGGCCGTCCCAGGACACTGACTCTTGTCGCGCCCCACCTCGGGGTTTCCCACCAGGAAATCAGCCAGCGCGGCGCCACCTTCTTCAGCAGGGGGCAGATAAATCCAATACTCCGTCACTTCCCGGGCGGTTTCGCGGGCAAAAACGGGGTATCCGGCGTTACGCATTTTTGTGCGCAACCCTTCCGCCGACTCCACATTGGAGAAATATCCCAGCGAAATGGCATTGGCATACTCACCTTCCTTGACGATAAAGCTGTCCACGCCCAGAGCCTGCAATTCATTGAGTGCCTCCAGCGCGCGCTGGCGGGACTCAAAAGGCGGCAGGTAGACCCAGTTCAAGCGATCCTTTTCCACCCGGACAGGCTCGACCCATCCCGCCAACCCCGCCGCCCTCAGCTGTATCCTCGCCCGGCGGGCCTCATCGCTGTCGGACCAGGGGCCGACAACGGTGCACAAAGCGGCCTGGGCGGACACCGGGTCCACCCCGGTCATCTTGTCGGGTTGAGGCTGCTCACTGAGCAAAACCAGAGAGTCCGCGGCGGTCGGCAGCGCCGCGGTCGACGGCGACCTTGAAGCCGAAGAGGGACTTTCCAGTCGATCGACAGTCAGGTGCCAGCCCAGATAAACCAGATTGGCCACCAACAGCGTATAGAATACCCAACGCACAGCGCGCCCCCAGGTTATTTTTGTTGAGCGGCCACCCGTTCCAGCCCGTCCAGAACCAGATCCGGCTGCAGGTCGAAATCAAATGGAAAGGAAGCGCTCAGTTCCCGGGCATCCCCACCCGTTACCAGTACCGGGCAAGTATCGGAAAGCCGTTCACGCAGTTCAACCACCACATCCGTGACAAAGGCCACAGACATGCGCAACAGCCCATTATGAACGCACTCACCGGTGGATTGCCCCAACCCAAGCCCCGCCTGCCCCGGGCCGACATGCACATCCGCGGTGTCGCGCAGCAAGGCGGTACGAAGCATACCCAGCCCCGGCACGATGTAACCACCAAGAAACGCACCGTCCCCATCCACCGCATCGATGGTCAGGGCACTGCCGCAGTCCACTACGATCCCGGCCCCATGACGCTGATAGCATTCGATCAGAGCCACCCAGCGGTCCACTCCCAAACGCCGGGCCTCGGGATAGCAGTTGTGAACACCGAAATCATCCCGAACGGAATAATAGAATTGCGCCGTCCGTCCGGTGACCTCCCGGATCAACCCACCAATCCTGGCATCCGCCTCCGCCCCCGCCACCGAGGCAACCCAGATGGATTCAAAGGGCCGGGACGAAGCCAGAGGGTCACTCAGAGCAGCTTCCCAGTCCCGGCGATGAGTCCCTCCGCCTTGCTCAATATCATCACCATTGCGGCGACGCCACTTCAGGGCGGTGTTGCCCACATCGATAAACAACTTCATTGCAATCTCAAACTGACTTCGCCGCCATGCAAATGATGGCGCTCACCCTCGATCTCCACGCACAGAGCCCCATCTTCGGCGACACCCCGGGCGACCCCTGTCCGCGACTTGCCAGCGGTCATCACCGTGACCGCCTTGTCCCGCACCAGATCCAGTTCCTGGTAGGCCGGCGCGAAAGCCGCGAATCCCTGGGCAACAAAGGTGTCCAGCATACTCAACAGCGCCCCGGACAGGGACTCCACCAGTTCAGTACGGGACATTCTCAAGTCTCCATATTGCACCAGGCTGGTCCAGGGCTGATCGATACTCTCCGCCTGCGCGTCCAGCATGGCCACATTAATACCCACACCAACCACCACCTGGACCTGCGTTTCTATTTCGCCGGCAAGCTCAATCAACACTCCGCCAAGCTTGCGCCCCTCCACCAGCAGATCATTTGGCCACTTCAAACCCAACGGCAATCCAGGACATGCCTGCGCCAGAACCTGGCTGACCACGACTCCCGCGGCCAGACTGAGCCCGCCGAGGGAGGCAAAGCCTCCTGGCAACCGGTACAGAACAGAAAGGTATATATTGGTGGCGAAAGGAGACCGCCAGTGACGCCCGCGCCGGCCACGGCCGGCACTTTGAAATTCCGTGGTGACCACCAGCGGGCCTTCCCGCCCCTCAGCGGCCAAGGCAAGAGCGTCAGCGTTGGTGGACCCGGTCACCGGGCTGAAAATCAGCCCGGCCCGGCCAGCCAGACCCTGGCTCAGCCGGCTTTCATCCAACAAATCCAGGGGCCGGGCCAGCCGATAGCCCTTACCACGAACCGACTCCACGTCCAGCCCCAGCTCCGCCAGGCGTTGTATCCGTTTCCAGATGGCGGCTCGGGAAATGCCAAGCACCTCGCCGAGATCCGCCCCGGAATGGAAACGCCCGTCGGCCAGAGCCTGAACGAGGGGCAGATCCGTACTGTATTCCATCTACTATCAATGCTCCCAGACAACACCACGGGAAGCCGCCCATTCCGGCAAGACCGCCGCGTAGTGCTTTTCGATTTCATTGCGTTTGAGCTTCAGAGTGGGGGTCACCAGACCATTTTCCACTCCCCAGGGCTCCTTGCACACCACCAGGGCGGCAAGCCGCTCGTGGGGGTCGAGCTGATTGTTTACCCGGGTCAGCAGTTCATTCAATTGCTGGGTAAAATGCTCTTTCTCAGCGCCTTTGCTCAGTTTCCCTTGTTCTTCCGGCGTCAAGTTCAACAACGCGATGGGCTGCGACATGTTCGCCCCGATCACGCACACCAGCTCAACACCGGGCTGGCTGGCGAGGCGGTTTTCGATCGGTGCCGGCGCCACGTACTTCCCTTTCTCGGTTTTGAAGATCTCCTTGATCCGCCCGGTAATCCGCAACCGGCCGCCTTCGTCGATCTCACCCACATCACCGGTCTTCAGCCAACCATCGTCGGACAACACCTCGGCGGTCAGATCCGGCTGCTTGTAATAACCGCTCATGTTGCCGACGCTACGAACCAGCACCTCACCACCTTCGCCGATGCGGCATTCTACCCCATCATTGGGGGTGCCGACCCATCCAATCTGCTGATCCCCCTGCACCGTGGTATGCGACCAGCCGAAGTTCTCGGTCATCCCATAAACCTCGAGAATCTCCAGACCCAGGGTGTTGAACCAGGAAATGATCTCGGTGGACAACGGCGCCGCGCCCGAGAGGGCGACCCGGCACTCGTCCAGCCCCATGGCTCCCAGTACCTTCTTCTTGATCACCTTGTTCAGCAGCGGAATCTTCAGGAGGGTGTTGAGCTTCTTCGGCGGCACCGCCTCCGAGGCCTTCTGATAGAACTTGGACCAGATACGCGGCACGGCGAAGAAAAGCGTCGGCTTGGCGCGTTTGATGTCTTCACCGAAGGTATCCAGGGACTCCGCGAAGTACACGGTGTTGCCGACATACAGCAAGGCGGTTTCCACCGCCGCCCGTTCCGCCACGTGAGAGAGTGGCAGATAGGAGATCATCCGGTCGGAAGGCTCCAGGTTATAAACCCGGATCACTTTATCACCAACGGCGGAGAGACTACGGTATTGATGCATCACGCCCTTCGGCGTTCCCGTGGTCCCCGAGGTATAAATGATCGTGGCGAGGTCATCCGGGCCCGGTTGCGCCACCTCGGCCAGCGGCTCATTCTGGGCCACAATGTCAGTCCATACCGGGCAGGACTGAAGCACATCTTCTGGTGCCAGGGAGAAAGCAACCTGCTGAATCCCCTCCGGCACACCATCCTTCATAATGTCCCAGTCATCCAGCTTGCCCACGAACAGCAGGCGGGATCCGCTATGCTCAAGGATTTGCCTTACTGAGTCCGCCACCAGGGTCGGATACAGCGGCACGCTGACCGCACCCGCGATCCAGATTGCCAGGTCCGCCAGAATCCATTCCGCGCAATTCTTGGAAACCAGGGCCACCCGGTCACCGGATTGAATCCCCTGGGCACGCAGATAGGACGCCATGCGGAGAGCTTCATCGGAGACCTCTTTCCAGGTGTATCGGCGCACCCGGTCTCCCCCCAGAGGTTGCACCATGGCGACGTCGCCGGGCTGTTGCTGGTATCGGTCCTGAAGTGCCTGAATCGGTGTTTTCATGGTTACGTTATTCTGATTCGTCATTGTATTCACCTGTTTCCCAAACCTAGAAGGAAGGCCCTCAAATGCCGCTTCGCCTCGGGAATGCAAAGTCGGCGGAAGAGCGTGTACGACGGAACCCCGGCCGGCCAGCAATGGCCATGACCCCGCTAGAACTGTGTACGATTATTGAGCATAGAGATACAACAGGCGGGGATAAAGAGGTTTGGCGGCAAAAAAAGGACGTTCGTGCAAAGTGCACCGTGATCGGGCATATGGGGCCATATTCCGGGAGGGATAAAGCGGAAGAGCGCACAGCAAAACGCCCTGTCGGGTTACCCTGACAGGGCGTTTTGTATTTAAGAGCCCT
>NZ_AQPF01000089.1:0-4701 GCF_009846745.1 Alcanivorax xiamenensis
GGACTGTCAGGGGAATACCATCACTACACAGCCAAGCGTCTGCGTCGGTGAGCAGACGGTGCGCTTCGTTGAAGATGTTCTCACTTTGCGTACCAACCAGCTTGACCGTCCCCGCGGATACCGCGTCCGGGCGTTCGGTCGTGTCCCGCATTACCAGAACGGGCTTGCCTAATGAGGGCGCCTCTTCCTGGATGCCGCCAGAGTCAGTGAGAATCAGCCGCGCGTTCATCATCAGCCAGACAAAAGGCAGGTAATCCTGCGGTGGGATCAAGTGGACATTGCCGTGGCCTTTTAGCAAGCGGTTTACCGGCTCCTGGACATTGGGGTTCAAATGCACCGGGTAAACGAACTCCTTGTCGGGATGCTCACCAGCCAATTTGGCGATGGCCTGACAGATGCGTTCAAAGCCGCCGCCGAAGCTCTCACGGCGATGGCCGGTGATCAGAACCAAAGGCCGCTCCGTGCCGTAAGGGAGTTGGCCCTTCAGGTCCGCTCGTAATCCGGTGTCGCTTTCGATTCGTGCCTTCACCCACAGCAAGGCGTCAATGACGGTATTCCCGGTGACCTTGATGATATCTTCACTGACGCCTTCCGCCAGCAGGGCATCCCGAGCCGTGTTGGTAGGCGCGAAGTGCAGCCGGGCCAGAT
Source organism: Alcanivorax xiamenensis (assembly GCF_009846745.1). Classification (NCBI taxonomy): domain Bacteria; kingdom Pseudomonadati; phylum Pseudomonadota; class Gammaproteobacteria; order Oceanospirillales; family Alcanivoracaceae; genus Alcanivorax; species Alcanivorax xiamenensis. Next base: position 649 of record NZ_AQPF01000089.1, read on the forward strand.
TACCCGTGAGCTTGCGGTTAGCCTCTTCCGGCCAGGGAGACATCAGGTTACCAGTGCGGAGCCCCGCCTCGACATGGCCAATGGGAATTTGCTGGTAGAACGCGGCCAGAGAGGCGGCCAGGGTGGTGGTGGTGTCACCGTGCACCAACACCATATCGGGCTTTTCTTCCTTGAGTACGTCACGCAGCCCTACAAGAATGCGAGAGGTGATGTCATACAGATCCTGGCCGGGTGCCATGATGTTCAGATCATGGTCCGGGGTCAGCTCGAACAGATTCAGTACCTGATCCAGCATTTCCCGGTGTTGAGCGGTGACGCAGAGACGGCTGTCGAAGCGCGGATCGGCATCCAGTTGTTTGACCACCGGGGCCATCTTGATGGCTTCCGGGCGCGTGCCGAAGATGCTGAGGATGCGTTTCTGTTTGGTCATTGGGGGTTTATTTCCCGTATTTCTGAGTTGCGGGTCCCGGTGATGGGGCCAGGTGATTCATGTAGCTTGGGGGCTTGGGGAGCCCCCGGTTCGCCAGCGGGGCCGGCTCCTACAGTAAGCCTATTCGCTTGCAAGCAAGCTTCCCACAGCAGTTTTGTCGGCAGTCTGTGCTTGCGAGCGGAGCGCCGCCCGGCAAGCTTCCCACAGGGGGTTTGTAGTTCCATTGCGGGAGCGTGCCTGGGCCTATGCCCATGCCGCGATTTCATTCACTGCTTCTTCCCAGGCTTTTATCATGGCGGGTGCCACATCCGGAAAGCGCGGGGAGGCGTCTTTCAATTCAGGCAAGGTCGTTGTCAGCGCGCTGCCCACGGCGCCAATCGTCTCTTTGAGCTGCCGGGTATTCTGGGCACAGTGTCGGGCGCCAAATTCGGCCAGGCGATCCAGAGGCCACCAGCGCTTACTGCCTGCAAGATGGAGCGCCGGCACATCGTTACGCAGGTACGCCGTGGTGGTCACGATATCGTAGGTCGGGGCCAAAGCAACCGTGCCGCCGGGGCGGTCATAGATCACACCAAAGTTCTTCAGGTGCGCATCGCCATTTCGCACCGCCCAGGAAAGCACGATGGAGCGAAACAGGCTGGCCAGCGCGGTTTGTCGCAATGTCGGCGATACGAATTCGGATACGGATCTGGCCAGGCGCTCATAGGTGCCGTCGTATTTTTCTTCCGGTGACAGTCCCTGCAATACGCAGCCATCTTCAAAGCCCAGGTAGGCGCCCGTTTCCGTGACGTCGAAGCGTTCCATGATGAACAGCCGGCCATCACGGGAGATATCGAAACGGGGAACGTCCAGCCCCGCCCTGCTGGCGGCCCGCATACAGAAATATTCATTCAGCGCCAGGTCCGGGTAATCCGTGCCCCAGGCTTTGACGATCAATCTGCTGGAGCGAATCGCGGCTTTGTCTCTTGGTGGTTCAGCGGCAACATCCACCAGCAGTTTGGGTTGCACTCCCGATATACCCGAGTTCAGTGCGTACTTTTCCACCAGTTCGGCGAACAAATCCGGATTGTCTGAATCCAGCAGTGTCTCCAGCCGCTCGGTCGAGTGCGCCATTTCCGTGGGCTGGCCTGGCAAAACATAGCCCAGGCGGCCGATCTGGTATGGGCCAAGCGCGGCGAGCAACGCCAGATCACTGGCACCGTACAGTTTGCTTACCGTGCGGCGAATGGCATCCCGCAAATAGCCTTCGGGAAGGTTCTGGGCAAACGCCGGGTGCAGCCTCGGGAACTGGTAGGATGCGGTGCGCAGCGGCATGGTCAGCGAGACCGCCCGTTCCGGCTCATCGGTACGGTAAGCAAAGCTGTACTCTTCGCCGGCGTGCCTGGCGCTCCTGCTCAACCGCCCTGCTAGTTCATTGCCACTGGTGACGTCGAGTTCGTCTACTGAGGCCATTCACGCTCCCTCACCAGATCATCCAGCGTCGGTGTTTTACGGGACCTTGGCGCCAGTTCCATCCCATATAGCGCGAATAGCCGCTCCACTTTGCTGAAGCCCAGTTCCGTGATCCGGCCGGATTCAAAGCGGGAAATCGCGGTGCGATCCACCCCGCTCATGGCGGCCACTTGTTGTTGGCTATGGCCGTTTGCCTTGCGTAACCCGGCAAACTGGGTGCCAAGTTCTTGCAATGTCATGTGAATATATGCCTCAAATTCGATTAATTTACTTTGTTTGTAGCATATATTCACATTACATCCAAGCGACCTAAGCCTACGGAGCTGGCCATTAAAGCCATTCGCATGCGAGCAAGCTTCCCACAGGGGGGCTTGAAGCCGCTGTGGGAAGCGGCCTTGGCCGCGAATACAGCGTTCGGCATGGCTTATTCGCCAGCAGTCTATTCGCTTGCGAGCAAGCTTCCCACAGGGGAGTTTGAAGCGGCTGTGGGAAGCAGCCTTGGCCGCGAATACAGCGTTCGGCTGGCTTATCCCAGCAGCCTGTTCGCTTGCGAGCAAGCTTCCCACAGGGGAGTTTGAAGCGGCTGTGGGAAGCAGCCTTGGCCGCGAATACAGCGTTCGGCATGGCTTATTCGCCAGCAAGCTGGTTCCCACAGGGGCATACAATGCGGCATTGGGGGAGCAAGCGCTTCAGCTCACCTTGCAGGTGCCGTTTGGCATCGTCGTCACCGTGCACGACGCGGATGGCGCTTGGGGCTTTCCGCATGCCGGTGACGAACCGTATCAACCCTTGCTGGTCGGCGTGGGCGGAGTAGCCGCCCAGGCTATCGATGCCAACCTGGATGGTGTGGGTATCGCCGTCCAGCGTGACGGTACCGCCCTGCCCTTGCCTCTGTATTTGCCGCCCTGGTGTGCCTTTGCCCTGATAGCCCACGAACAGCACGTTATGCCTGGGGTCGTGCAACATCGCCTTCAGGTAGTTGACGATGCGGCCGCCGGTGCACATGCCGCTGCCGGAGATCACCACGGCGGGGCGGGCGCTGTCCGCCAGGTGGCGGACCATTCTCAGGTGGGCGTCGTGGTCGTCCACCGTGAGCAGTTGTTTAAAGCCCAGGGGCTTGCGGCCTTTGGTGATCCGCTTGAGCGCCTCCTGTTCCCAGTAGGGTCTCAATGCCCGGTAGGCCCTGGTGAAGCGGCTGGCCAGCGGGGAATCCAGGATCACCGGCAGTTCGCTCCAAGGCAGGGTTTTGTGCACCCTGCTCTGTTTGTTGCGGTGGAGAATGTCCTCCAGTTCGTACAGCAGTTCCTGGGTGCGGCCGATGCTGAAGGCCGGGATCAGGACGGTGCCCTGGTCCTGCAGGGCGCGGGCCAGTACCTGTTGCAGCCGCTGCTGGCGTTCCTTTCTGTTCTCATGGTTGCGATCCCCGTAGGTGCTTTCGATCACCAGGGTGTCGCAGCCGTGGGGCGGCTTGGGCGCCGGCAGCAGGGGCGCGTGCGGTGCGCCCAGGTCCCCGGAGAACACCACCCGGTGGCGGCCCGGTGGCCCTTTGACGTCGCATTCCACATAAGCGGAGCCGAGGATGTGGCCGGCTCGTCGCAGCCTTATTCGTATCTGGCCGTGGCCGGCGTCCAGAGCGCTATGCCATTGGTCGTAAGGCAGCGGCACCAGGCGCCGTTTGATCACTCGCAGGTAGCGGTCTATGTCGTCCGGCCGGCGGCTGAAGCCCAGTTTGAAGGCGTCCTCCAAGACGATGGGCAGCAGCTTCGCCGAGGGTTGGCTGCAGAGGATCGAGCCCTTGAAGCCCGCCGCCAGCAGCCAGGGTATTCGGCCCACGTGATCTATGTGCACGTGGGTGATCACCAGGGCCTTGACCTGAGCCACCGGGAAGTCGATGGCCAGGTCGTCGGCGTTGGCGCCGCCGGGGCCCTGGTCGCGGCCTTGGAACAGCCCGCAGTCCACCAGCAGGCTGTGCTGGTGGTCCAGGCACAGTTCGTGGGCGGATCCGGTGACGCCGTCAACGGCGCCGTGGTGGCGGATTTCCGGCCACTGGGTGTTCGGTTGGTGCATTGTGGTTCCCCCCCTTCCTTGGTGTTTCTTTTTTTATGTTCTTTTGTCCGTTCTCCCTGTTGGGGAGAACGGATTCGCTTGCGAGCAAGCTTCCCACAGGGGGC
>NZ_AQPF01000009.1:0-134685 GCF_009846745.1 Alcanivorax xiamenensis
GGACGCCGGACGCCGGACGCCAAAAAGATTGAAAACCGGCCCCGCCGACCTTGCAAGCGTTAAAAGCGCTTATTTAATATCCGCCGCGCTCCACGGCACGGTGTTCTAAAGCGTCCGGCGTCTAGCGTCCGGCTTCCGGCGTTTTCCTGATCAACCGCTCAACCGCGCCAGCGGCGGGCCGGTCCGATGGGGCAGCACCCGCTGCACCGCCAGCCATGGCAACACCACTGCCCAGGGCAGCAGCATCCATGGCGACAGCGGCAGGTCACCGTCAAACATGCGCTGCCCCAGGGGCCATAACGCCAGAAAATGCAGTACCAGTGCGAACACGGCGGCACCGCCCATCAGCCACAACTGCTCGATGACGGCCACCCGCCGCAACAGTGAGCGGCTGCCGCCGAGCACGCGCAACAGGGCATCGTCCTTCCGCCGCTGACCGCTGCCGGCGAGCCAGGCCGCGGCCATGACCAGGACACTGCTGGCCAGCAGCAACGCGGCGAGGGCGAGAGCGGCGCGGCTGGCCTGGGCAATCAGCGTCTGCGCCTGACCCAGCAGCGCGTTCACATCCAGCAAGGTGATCTGAGGAAAAGCGCGAATCAGATCGGGCAGGGCGCCACTGCCGGCTTCGTCCAGATAGAAGCTGGTCAGCCAGTAGCGGTCCTCGCCGTCCAGGGTGCCGGGGCTGAACATGAAGTAAAAATTAGGTTGGAAGCTTTCCCAATCCACCTCCCGCAGGCCAACGATGGTGGCGCTCAATTCGCCGGAGACACCGGTGAAGCGCAACTGGTCACCCACCCGCAGCCCCAGGGAGGCGGCCAGTTCCGATTCCACCGAGACTTCGCCGGGCCGCTCCGGATCGAGCCAGCGCCCGGAAGCGATCTGGTTGCTGGCGGGCAGCGTGTCGCCCTCGGTCAGGGACAGATCCCGGTTCAGCGCCCGCTCGCCTCGTTCCCGGTCATCGCTTTCCTTGGTCACCGCCTCGCTTACTGGTTGCCCGTTGACCTCCACCAGTCGGCCGCGCACCACCGGGTACAATTGCGGCGTTTCCGCGCCGTGACGATCCAGCCATTGGCGAAACGCAGGCAGGTCCGGTTCGAACAGGTTCAGCACGAAATAGTTGGGGGCTTTTTCCGGCAAGGTGGCGCGCCATTGGCTCAGTAATTGCTGACCCACGTGACTGGACATGGACATGATCGCCAGCGCCAACACCAACGCGGAGAGCATCGGAAGGGTAGTCAGCGGACGCCGGGACAGGCGCCGCAGCGCCAGTCTGGGCGCCAATGGCCAGCGGTCGCCAAGGCGGTCGGCCAGGCGTAGCGGTGCCCAGAGCAGCAATGGCAGCCCCACCGCCACCGCCACCATCAGCCCCAGCAACTGCAGCAACTCCATCAGCGAACCGGACAGCACCATGGCCACCAGCACCGGCGCCGCCAACGCGCCAACCAGATTGAGCCCGGTGCGGGCTACCGGCGCGGACGGTTCCGGTTGCAGGATCTGACGTGGAGGCAGATCCGCCAGCCGCCATAGACGGGGCAACGCGAACCCGGCCCAGATCACCAGCGGTGCCAGCGCCAGAAGCAACCAGCTACCTGGTCCGGGGCGCCAGCTCAGAGCATCACCGAGCCATTGTTGCAAGGCCAGAAACGCCGCTACCGCCAGCGCCAGCCCGGTAAGCATGGCCGGCAGCAGCGCGGTCAACTCGCGCGACAAGATCCAGCGCAGCACCTTGGCCCGGGAGGCGCCGAAGGTTTTCATCACCGCGCTGCGCCGGGCCTGCTCAAGGCTGCGCACGCCGGCGGCGAGATAGACCGCGCCGCCGCACAACAGCACCACCATCATCACCGCCAGTTGTCCCCACAGGGTCAGTTGGCGCAGTGGCCCCATGGAACGCAAGCCGGCGTTGTCGCGGGTTTCCAGTTCCTGGTTGGCGGCCAGTGTCGGCGTCAGTTGTTCGATCAGCGGCGCCATCGTCTCACCCGGCGCGCGCAGGTGCAGTTTGTAACGGGCGCGGGTGCCGGGGCCGATAATACCGGTACCCGGCACGTCGGCGAGATTCATCAGCACGCGCGGATTCATGCTGTAGAAACCGGCACCCTGGTCCGGCTCCTGTTCCAACACGGCGGTGACCCGCAATGGCAGGTCGCCAATGGTGACGGTATCACCGACCTGTTGTTCCAGCCGATCGAGAGCCGTACCGGCGAACCACACCTCACCGGGGGCGGGGCCATGATCGACCCTTCGCGGGTCACTGAAACGCTCTCCAGCCACCGCCACGGAACCATACAGAGGGTAGCCCTGGTCCACCGCCTTGACGCTGGCCAGAACGAAGGTGTCGTCACGCACCAGTACGCTGCTGAAGGTCAGGGTGTTGGCGCTGGCAAGATTACTGACCATGGCTTTTTGCCGGGCACTGGGCGGGGCACTGCCTTCCAGCACCAGATCGCCGCCAATGGCCTCGGCGGTGCGGGTGGCGAAGCGGTGTTCCAGCTCGCCCCGCAACAGCACCACGGTGGCGATGGCGAGCGTGGCCACCATCAGCGCCAGCGCCTGAATCCGGAACGCCGGGGAGCGCCAGGGACGCAGCAGTTGCTCAGTCACCGAGACGTCCCTCCACCAGTTGCCGGTGGCTGGCGCAATGGGCCGCCAGTTCCGGGTCGTGGGTGACCAGCACCAGGGCGGTGCCGTGATCGCGATTCAGACTGAACAGCAATTCGGCGATCTGGTCCCCGTTGGCCCGGTCCAGGCTGCCGGTGGGTTCGTCGGCGAACAATACCCGTGGCGCCATGGCGAAGGCCCGGGCCAGCGCCACCCGCTGTTGTTCACCGCCGGACAGTTGCGCGGGAAAATGATGTTGGCGTGCTTCCAGGCCGACCCGTTGCAACCAGTGGCGGGCTTTGTCGCGGGCCTCGCCGTCAGCGGCGATTTCCAGCGGCAGCATGACGTTTTCCACCGCACTGAGGTCGGCGACCAGATGAAAGGACTGAAACACGAAGCTGCAATACTGACCGCGCAGGGCCGCCCGGGTATCCTCGTCCTGGTCGCTGAAAGGTTGCCCGGCCAGCGTCACGGTGCCACCGGATGGCGTATCCAGGCCGGCCAGCAAAGAGAGCAGGGTGGATTTTCCGGAACCGGACGGGCCGGTGATGGCCAAACTGTCACCGGGGGCGATCTCCAGATCGATACTGTGCAGCAAGGTCAGGTCGCCTTCCGGGGCGGCTACTGTTTTGGTTAACCGTTGAGCCACGAGTACAGGGGAAGAAGCCATGTCGAGGTGCCTGTTGGTCATATTGTTGTTCCTCGCGCCTATAGTGGGCCGCGCGCAGGGCATTGTGGTGCTGGGCGACAGCATCAGCGCCGGCTACGGTCTGCAGGAAACGGAGGGTTGGGTGCACCTTCTCGGACAACGACTGGCAAGTCAATGTTCCGCGATGCCGGTGATCAACGCGTCGGTGAGTGGTGAGACCAGTGACGGTGGTGTCAGCCGCCTGCCGGCCTTGTTGGAGAGGCACCGGCCGGACGTCCTGGTGCTGGAGCTGGGCGGTAACGACGGCCTTCGTGGCCTGCCGCCGAGCCGTCTGGCCGGTAATCTGGAAAAAATGGTGTCCCTGGGGCAGCAGGCCGGGGCCCGGGTGGTGCTGCTAGGAATGCGTATTCCACCCAACTATGGCCGTGCCTATACCGAACGCTTCGAGGCGGTGTTCAAGCAGGTGGCGGAAGACAATGAGCTGCCCTGGGTGCCGTTTTTCCTCGACGGCGTGGTGGAAGCGGGCCAGATTCAAAGCGACGGCATTCACCCCACCGCCGAAGCCCAGCCAACCCTGCTGAATAACGCCTGGCCAATCTTGCAGGAAATATTACCGAAGGACTGCCGACAATGATGAACTTCGATGTGCCTTACAACGATATCCTGGACTTCTGGTTTGATGAACCGGATCAGAGCGGCTGGCCGCCAGGGGAGTGTGAACGGCGATGGTTCTCCGGCGATGTCGCTCTGGATGCACGCATTCGCGAGCAATTCAGTACTCGTTTGCGGGCGGCGTTGGACCGGGAACTGGTGGCCTGGGAACGCCATCCCCGCTCCCGGCTGGCGCTGATTCTGCTACTGGACCAGTTCAGTCGCAATGTTCATCGCGGTGAGGCGGCGGCTTTCGCCGGCGATCATCAGGCGGTCACGCTGACCCTGGAAGGCATCTCCACCGGCATGGAAATCAGTCTGCCCTGGGCCGGGCAGGTATTCTTTTACATGCCGTTGATGCATGCCGAGGATCTGGGCCTGCAAAACCAGGGCATCGCCTGCTTCCGCGCTCTGCTGGAGCGCGTTCCGGCACACCTGAAAAACAAGATTGAGAACAACCTGACCTTCGCCGAGGAACACCGTGACATCATCGCCCGTTTCGGACGCTTCCCCCACCGCAACGCGGTACTTGGCAGGGAAAACACGGCGGAAGAGAGCGTGTTCTTGGAGGGGGCTAAGCGATATGGACAATAAAAAGGCAGTGAATAGTTAATAGTGAACAGTGAAGAGAGGCGCGAATTAGGCAATTTCGTCCTCAGGCCATAGGGGCCGCGCTCAAAACCTAGCGAGCCCCCTCCGCTTTCAAAGGCAAATAAACCACAAACTAGTCAATTAAGATCGGGAATAGCGAATTTGCAAATAGCCTTTGCAGAATCGCATTTTTTTGCTGTTAACCATTCACTATTCCCTGCTTTTTATGGCTGCATCGCTTGCAAGGCGGCTTGCAAGCGGCGCGCCAGCTCGGTGTCCAGCGGGCCGTCGGGGCGGGTTTCCAGCAGTGTCAGGGCCTCGTCCAGGGGGGAGGTGTTGGCGCCTTTCATGGCCCGGGGCAATTGCTCCAGTTGCCAGCCCAGCCGCCGTTCGCGGGCGTGCTCGGGACTGTCAATGCCGGCCAGGGCTTCCAGCGCCACCGTCAGGGTCTGGTCTTCTTCGCTGGGCTCTCCGTCGGGGCTGGCCTCGACGCCCAGCACCGCCCGTTGCCAACGGCGCCAGCGTGGCAGGGCCGCCAGGCGCTCCTGAATCTGATCCCGCAGGCGCCGGAACTGACGCTGGCCGGGCCGGCCCAGAGTCGCTTCGTCCAGCTCATTGAGGGCCGCCGCCTGATCGCGCAGGGCGCTTTCGTCCTGGCTGGCGAGTGGTTCCTCGAGGGCCGCCGCCACTTGTTCCAGCACGGCCAGGCCCTCGCTCTGTTTCTCTTCAAGCTCGGTGCGGCGCTGTTCCATGCGCGCCTGCCGGGCGCCGAACAGGTCGTCCATGATGCGGCGGAAACGCTTCTGATGCGGACGATGCCGGCCCGGCGGCAGCCAGCCGGCCTGGCGCCAGCGTTTTTGCAACTGCTGCGCTTCCCGGGTGGCGCCGTCCAGGTCTTCCTGGGCGAGCAGAGCCTCGGCTTCGCCGATCATGTTCTGGCGCTGCTGCTCGGCCTCCCGCCAGGCGCCTTCCAGCTGCTGATCGATTGCGGAAAGCAGGGCGGAGAACCGTTTCTGTACATCCCGGGCGTCGGTGAACCGGACCGGTTGTATTGACTTCCACTCTTGCGGCGCCTGCCGGCGGATCTCCCAGACCGCCTGCCAGTTGGCCCGCTGCCAGTCCTGGGCGGCGACGAAGTCCGCCAGTTGGCGGCACAACTGTTCCCGGCGGCGCAGGTTTTCCGCCCGTTGTCCGTCGAGCTCACGGAAGTGGGCCCGGCAGGGTTCATAGGCCTGATCGGAGGCGGCTTTGAAGCGGTCCCATTGAGCTTGATCCTGGTCCTGGTCGGAGCTCATCAGCTCACGCCATTCATCGTGCAACGCCTGGATCGCGCTGGCTTGTTCCTCGGGGTCCAGATCGCCGCCGATCAAAGCCTCCATCTGTTCGCACAATTGGTCCTTCTTCGGCTGAGCGGCGAAGGCATGCCAATCGCGCAGTTCGTTGCGACGCTCTTCCAGGCGCTGCAGTTGTTTGCTTAGCCAGACGTCGCTTTCTTCTTCAAGTACTGCCTCAGCTTTCAGCCATAACCTATTGGCATGCTTTAAATTGCCTTTCTGAAGCTCCCGCCGTAACGCCACCACCAGACCCTGATGGGCGCTGCTGCCGGCTTTGGCGGCGGCGGGACGTGTCGGAGCCGGTTCCGGGTCAGGGACGGGGCGCTGTCGCAGGGTCCTGGGTGCCGGGATCTTGCGCGGCCACCGTTGGGAAAGGGTTTCCAGCAGCTCGCGGTCCTCGCTCTGGCTCTGCTCGGCCAGCGCGATCAGGCTCTGCCATTGCTCCAGCAACTGCTGGAAATGCTGACGTTCGCCTTCTTCCACCGGTAGCTCCTCGGCGGCGGCCAGCCAGCGACGTTCCTGGGTGCCGATGGCGGAACGCAGGGCGCCAAGCTGTGTGTCCCAGGTGTCCTCGGTCACGTCATCCAGTAATTGCCGCAGAGTGGCCAGGGCGGCACGGCGTTCGCCGAGGGCGGCCTCACGGGCCTGTTGCTCCCGCGCCTCGGCGGCTTGTCGCGCCAGACGCTGATGGGCTTGTTCCAGCGCTTGCGTGGCGGTGCGGGTGTGCTCCTCGCTGGCGTGCTCGGCCAATTCCGCCCAGCGCTGTTCCAGTTGCTGGAGGCGCGCCTGGTAAAGGCCATCGGCGGCCCGCTGCGCATGTTGTCGAAGGGCTTCCGCCACCGCCGCGCCGTCCTGCTCCCGTTTGCGGCGGTCCTGTTCGGCTTGCTGGTGGTCACGCAGCCAGTCACGGGCATGGCGCACCACGCGCTTGTCACGTCCTTCCTTGGCCAGACGTTTTAGGTGCTCCGCGCTTTCCAGGCGCTGGGCGGCGGCCAGGCGCAAGGCTTCATCGTGGCCGTGCAAGGCCACATCGCACAAGCTGTCCGCGTCGCTCAGTGAGGTCAGCGCGGTCCGCCGGCTTTCGCTGTCCACCCCGTTCTGGGTGACATGATAAAGCACCCTGGCGTTGCCGGTATGGCGCAACAGATGCAGCCGGGTATCGAGATCCGGGCCGTCCGACACCGCGCCGGCAAGCAAGGCCATCATCCGTTCGGAAGCTGCTTCGCGCACCACGTCGCTGTGGCTGTCGCGGGTCAAGGTATCGAGCGCGGTCAGGTCCAGCAGCCGCCGCGTGGCGCTGGCCCGCACCTCTTCATTGGTGTCCTCGCGCGCCAGACTGGCCAGGAGGTCGGCCTGTTGTTGAGGGTCGAGCGTATCTACGGCCGCCTTGCGAACAGCGGCGTCTCGGTGTTGCCACCGGGGTTTGAATAGTTTGCCGAACATGGGCGTCCCGTGGGAAAGAAGTCACCAGCATCGAAGGCGCCTGTTTGACGGGCGCCCTTCGTGATTATCGCGGCCAATGGAATCCGCTGGCCGCCTTTTGACGCATACTATAGGCAAAGACCGGGTCAGGCGGAAAGGTGGGATTGTATCAGCGCGTCTTTTTCCGCCCAAATATCGCTGATCCAGTTCTGAAAGCGCTGCCGGAACGCCTCGTCGTTCTCATAGTCGCCCTGGTTGGCCCAATCCGGAATCGGACGCTGGCGAACGATGACCTGGACCTTGTCCATGGCGCCACCGAGGAACGCCAGCAGGGAGCGGTCGGTTCCGGGCGGGTAGACGATGGTGATGTCGAGCAGGGTGTGCAACTGCCCCCCCATGGCGCTGAGGGTGAAAGCGGCACCGCCTGCCTTGGGTTTGAGCAGGTGACGGTAGGGCGATTGCTGCTGGTCGTGCTTGTCGCGGGTGAAGCGAGTGCCTTCGAAGAAGTTCATTACCGATACCGGATAATGAGCGTACTTCTCGCAGGCGCGCCGGGTGGTGTCCATGTCCTTGCCGCGCAGTTCCGGATTGCGGGCGATCTGTTCCTTGCTGTAGCGCTTCATGAACGGGAAATCGAGTCCCCACCAGGCCAGTCCCAGCAGCGGTACCCAGATCAGTTCCTGTTTGAGAAAGAACTTCAGTGATGGCACCCGCCGGTTGGTGACTTTCTGTAACACCAGGATGTCCGCCCAGGACTGGTGATTGGCGGTAACCAGGTACCAGTCGTCGCGGCGCAAGCCTTCAAGACCCTCTACCTCCCAGCGCAAACCGCTGCTGATGCCGATGATGAGGTTGTTGATCGTCATCCAGGTTTCCGCCACCACCACCAGGGCCCGGGACAGCCTGATCCGGACGTTCCGCCAGGGGAGAATCAGTTTGATCAGTGTCAGTAGATAGAACGGGCAAATGATCACCATGGTGCTCAGAACGATGCCAATCAGCGCCAATATGCCGCGAATTTTGTTGTATACGGTCATGAATAGGTTCGAATGGGAAAAACCGCGATGCTAACGGACTTGCTGGTCAAAGTCCCATGTCCATTTCGGCCACTTTGACGATCATCCTGGCCATTGGCGCCGCGCGACGAAGGCCGTACCCTCATGCCCGAAAACAAGGAGCAAACGTATGACCGGCCCCCTCAATTCTTTGAAAGTTCTGGATTTTTCCACGCTGTTGCCGGGCCCGTTCGGCACCCTGATGCTGGCCGACATGGGCGCCGATGTGTTGCGCATAGAGTCTCCCACGCGTCCGGATTTCGTGCGGCTGCTGCCGCCCTCGGTGAACGGTATGTCCGCCGCTCACGCCTACCTCAATCGTTCCAAACGGGCCATGGCGCTGGATCTGAAGCGGCCCGCGGGCATTGAAATTGTTCACCGGCTGGTGGGTGACTATGACATCGTGGTGGAGCAGTTCCGTCCCGGAGTGATGGACAAGCTGGGGCTGGGTTACGAGGCGCTCAAGGCGATCAATCCGGGGCTGATTTATTGCTCGATCACCGGCTACGGCCAAACCGGCCCTTATCGGGATCGGGCCGGTCATGACCTCAATTATCTGTCCATCGCCGGGATGACCGGCTACAACGGCCGGCGCGATAGCGGGCCGGCGCCAATGGCATGCCAGGTGGCGGATGTGGCGGGCGGTTCCTGTCACGCGGTAATGGCGATACTGGCGGCGGTGATCCATCGTCAGCAAACCGGCGAAGGGCAGTATCTGGACATCTCCATGACCGACGCCGCGTTCAGCCTGCATGCACTGACCGCGCCGGGCGCTCTGGTCGCCGGCGAGGATCCGGAACTGGAGAGAACCAAACTCAATGGTGGCAGCTTCTACGATTGCTATCGCACCGGCGATGGGCGCTATCTGTCCGTGGCCGGTCTGGAGCCGCAATTTTTCAGCCGTTTCTGCGAAGCGATCCAGCGTCCGGACCTCACCGCCAAGGGATTGAGTTTTTCACCGGAGGTGGTGGATGAAGTGAAGAGCGCCATCGCCGAAGTGATCGGTGCGCATCCTCTGGATCACTGGTTGCAGGTATTCGCCGATGTGGATTGTTGCGTGGAGCCGGTGCTGAGTTTTTCCGAGGCGCGTGAGCATCCGCAGTTGAAGGCCCGGAATATGGTGGTATCGGTGCCTGACGGGCACGGTGGCGAGCAGCCGCAGGTAGCTTCGCCGTTTCGTTTCTCCGCGACGCCGGTGGGGTATCGTTTCACCGGCGTTGCTCTGGGGCAACACAACGAGGACGTCCTGCGGGAGCAGGGCTTCACCGATGAGGATGTGGCCCGCTTGCGTGAGGCCGGTGCACTGGGCTGATTCAGGGGATCGGGTTGATTCCCGGCGCCGCGCGGCGGCGCTATGCTGGCCCCATGAGGCGAGTTTTGTGGCTGGGCGTGCTGGTGTTGAGTGGGGCGGTTCGCGCGGAGTCGTTGGATAGCTGTTACTCCGGCGCCAACGATACTCTGGTGGACCGCACCCACGGTTGGCTGTCGCGCACGCTGTGCTGGCCGAGCCGCTGGGTGGATGGCTTTTTCGACGATCCGGTGCGCGGCAGCAACGAGCCGGCCGCCAGCCGGGTGCGTGTTACCGCGGAGCAGGTGTGGCGCGACGATAACGACGATGCCAATGATGTGGACGTGGACGCACGGGTCTGGCTGCCCAGCGCCGAGCGCCGTTTCTCTCTTTTGTTTCGTAACCAGGACGATGAACGGGGCAGGGATGCGCCGGTGGCTCGGGAACTCCCCTCGGGTGAACGTGATGACGGCTTTCGCGGTGCACTGCGCTGGGTTATCGATCACTCCGACGCCATGGATCTGGATCTGGATGCGAGCGTGCATTCCGATCTGACTGCCTCCACCCGCTTGCGTTACCGGCGTCTGTACCCGTTGTTCAATGAAACCGCCTGGTTGCGCTACACCCAGCGTTTCTATTGGCGTGATCCGGAAGGTTGGGGCAGCCGCTCTCTGGTCGAAGTGGATCGTCCGCTGACGTCGACCACCAGCCTGCGTTTCTCCAGTGAGGTGAGTTATACCGAGGAACTCAATGAGGAGGGGCTGGGGATGGGGTTGTTTCAGGGCGTCAATCTGTTCAAGCGCTTCGATCATCGCTCGGCGCTGGATCTGGGGTTGGCGGTGGGTGGATACAGCAAACCGGGGGTGGTGGAGAATTACCGGATCTACGCACGCTATCGCCGCAATGTGTGGCGGCCCTGGTTATTCATCGAGGTGGAGCCTTTCGTGCTGTGGCCTCGGGAGTATGATTATGAGGGTATCAATGGCGTGGTGGTGCGCCTGGAGACGCTGTTTGGCAGGTTGAAGAGCTGAGGCCTTCGCTGCCAAGGCAGCTTCCCACAGAGGAAACTACAAAGCCACTGTGGGAAGCTGCCTTGGCAGCGAATGGTGGCGGTCCGATCACAAACCGTGATTGGTGTGCCAGCAGCGGATCAGTTGGCCCAAGTGCTCCGCTTGCGGCCGGACTTGGATTTCAGCAGCAGCCCGCCGATGGCACCGAGCAACAGGATGCCAACGCCGGTAATCCACTTGCGAGAAGTGTTGTCGTTGCGCAGAAGGGCATTCTCGGCCTTCACCTGGTCCAGTTCCGAGCGCAGCATGCTCAGCTCCTCGTTGAGGCGGCGGTTGGCCTGATCCAGACGGATCGGATCGGCGGCCACGTTGCGCAACTGGTCCAGCTCATTGCCGCGGGAGGTCAGAGAAGAACGCAGCTCTTCCACTTCACCACGCAGCGCGTCACGTTGACCTTCCAGTTCCGCCACTTGCCGGCGCAGATCACTGGCGGTGCTGGTGGCTTTCTCAGTGTCCTGGGTCAGCTTTTGCAGGCGCAGAGCCGCGGTGGGGGTGCGGCTGATGTACTGCTTTTCCACATAGCCCTCCCGGTCGCCGTAGCGGATGTGGATCCAGTCTCCCTCTTCGCCAAGCAGCTCCACCCGGGTACCGCTTTTGATCCCTCTGTGCACAATGCGGTAGCCAGTGCCGGCGCCGGCTCGCATGGGGACATAGATTTCATCGTCGATCCAGGCCGCGGCGGCGTACACGGGGGCTGGCAGGCACAGCGCCAGCAGCAGTAAGCCGCTTAACCATCGATTTTGCATTCACGGGTCTCCTTGTTGTGCGGCGTGAGTAGTACGGCGCCATGAAGAGCAAGCGCGGCGGCTATTCTTGCCGAAACAAGCGCGCTTCGCCGTAGTGCCGCGTACAGTATTTGTAAAAACGATCAGTGGTTCTCAGGGCAGAACCTTCTTGAAGGGTTTTACCTGAACATGACGGTATACGCCGGCATCCACATAAGGGTCGGCATCGGCCCAGGCCCGGGCTTGTTCCAGAGAGGGAAATTCCGCCACCACCAGGGAGCCGGTGAAACCGGCTTCCCCGGGGTTGTCGCTATCCACCGCCGGCAACGGCCCGGCCAGCACCAACCGGCCTTGGTCTCTGAGTGTTTCCAGACGCGCCAGATGCGCGGGGCGCGCGGGCGTTCTCAGGGGCAGGGAATCAGGCACGTCCTCACTGATGATCGCGTAAAGCATCGTTGTCCTTGTCGTCGGGCTTTTTGTCGTTGGCGTCGCCGTGAAACAGACTCTTGCGGTCGGCTTCCGGCATGCGCTTGTAGAAATAGGCAAAAGCGGCCAGATAGAACACCATCTGGATCGCGGTGAAACCGAACAGTTTGAAATTTACCCAGAAGTCGGTGCTGAAATTGAAGGCGATGTACAGGTTCAGCAGGCCGATGAAAATAAAATACAGCACGAAAGCCAGGTTCAGTCGTCGCCAGTCTTTCGCTTGCAGAGTGACGACTTTGCCAAAGGCGCTGCGCATCAGGCTTTCACAGAGACGTTGCAGGAGATTGCGGTGTTTCAGGAAATGCCCCACGGCCAGAATCGCCGCCAGCACGAAGCTGATGATGGAAGGGCGCCATTTAATGAAGACATCATTGTGCAGCGCCAGGGTCAGGCCGCCGAACACCAGAGTGATGGCCAGCACCACCAGATGCAGACGGTGCCAGCGCTTCCAGATCAGGCGACCGGCGATGACCTGGAAACTGGTGGCGCCAAGCAGCCCCCAGGTGGCCAGCATGATATCCCGGCCACTAATGAAGTAGAGACCGAAAAACACCACCACGGGCAAGTAATCAAATAGGGTTTTCATGGCGACATTACTTTCATAGCGACGTTGTCCTTCCGGAGGACGCATGTTATCGGGAAGCGCGGTACAAATCACCCGCCGTTGCCCGGGATGGGGATCGGTCGGCGGTTATGATAGTGTGCCACCACCATGAGCGCCCGTCTGGAGGGCTAATGTACCAGTGTCCGGATTTTCATTCCCACAGCCGTGCCTCCGATGGCCAGCTTACTCCGGCGGAGCTGGTGTCGCGGGCGGCGGAGTACGGTGTGGATGCGCTGGCGCTGACCGATCACGATACCCTGGCCGGCCTGCCGGAGGCGCGCGCCCGGGCCGCGGAAGTGGGGTTGGAGCTGGTGCCGGGTATTGAATTGTCGGTGCAGTGGGACAACCGCGAAATCCATGTGGTCGGACTGTGGCTCGATGAGGACAATCCCGTGCTCAAGGCCCGGGTGGCCAGCCAGATGGACGCTCGCCGTGAGCGCGCCCGCCGTATCGGTGCCCGCCTTGACCGTGCCGCCGGACTGACCGGCAGCTATGACAAGGCCTGCGCCCTGGCGGACAGTGATGCTCCCGGCCGGCCCTGGTTCGCGCGCATGCTGATCAGCGAAGGCAAGGCCCGGGACAACCAGCACGCCTTCAACCGCTTTCTCAAGAAAGGCCAGTCCGCTTACGTTTCCACGCCCTGGTGCACGCTGGAGCAGGGCGTGGCGGATTTGCTGGCCGCCGGCGCGGTGCCGGTGCTGGCCCATCCGCAGGCTTACAACATGACCCGCAAACGTTTGCGGCAGCTGGTCGGCGCCTTCCGTGATGCCGGTGGGCTGGCGCTGGAGGCGTTGATGCCGGGGCTGACGCCGGCGCAAGGCGCGCTGCTTGAAGAATGCTGGCGTCACTTCAGCCTGGCGGTGTCCGGTGGCAGCGATTTTCATTCCCCGGAGCAGAAATGGCTGCGGCTGGGCGGGTTGCCGCCATACCCGAAGGACGCGGTCCCGGTATGGGCGGCCCGGGACCTTGCGTCGGCGCGCCAAGCGGCGGACAATCCGCGCCCATGACCACCGTACTGCACATTCACCCGGAAGATCCGCAACCGCGCCTGATCAGCGAAGCCGCCAAGGTGCTGCGCCAGGGCGGGCTGATTGCCTATCCCACTGACACCACCTACGCACTGGGGTGTGGCATTGGAGAGAAGGCGGCGCTGGACAGGCTGATTCGCATCCGCCGACTGGACGATAAACACCAGTTCACTCTGTTGTGTCCGGACCTGTCGGTGCTGGCGCTGTACGCCAAGGTGGACAACCCGGACTATCGTTTGCTCAAGGCGCACACGCCGGGCGCCTACACCTTTATCCTTCAGGGCACCAGTGAGGTGCCACGGCGGCTGATGCATCCGAAGAAGCGCACCATCGGCATCCGGGTGCCGGACCATCCGATCTGCCAGGCGCTGTTGGCGGAATACGGTGAGCCGATCATGACCAGTACCGCCCATTTGCCGGACGATGAATTTCCGCTCACCGACCCTCAGGATGTTCGTGACTTCCTCAATAACCAGGTGGATCTGGTGATCGACGGCGGCTTCTGCGGTATTACCGAAACCACGGTAATCTCTCTGGTTGATGGCAGCGGGCCGGAAGTGATCCGTGAAGGGGCCGGGCCGCTGGACGCCATTTTCTGAACCCGGCGGGGTACACAATCCGTGCACCCTGTCCCTGGGCACCTTCTTCGCCTTATAATCGCTGGCTTTCACGCCTATACGACAGGAGTCGGTTTTGAGTTCCGTGGTTCCCGCCCAACGAGTGGTTTCCGGCATGCGCGCCACCGGCCGTCTGCACCTGGGTCACTATCATGGGGTACTGAAGAACTGGGCACGTCTGCAGCACGAGTACGAGTGTTTCTTTTTCGTCGCGGACTGGCATGGCCTGACCACCGAATATGAAAATCCGGGCAGCATCGAGCAGCACACCTGGGATCTGGTAGTGGATTGGCTGGCCGCCGGTGTCAACCCGGGTTCCGCCACGCTGTTCGTACAGAGCCAGGTGCCGGAGCACGCGGAGCTTCACCTGCTGCTGTCGATGATCACGCCGCTGTCCTGGCTGGAGCGGGTGCCGACCTACAAGGACCAGCAGGAAAAGCTCAGGGAAAAGGATCTGAGCACCTACGGCTTCCTCGGTTACCCCCTGCTGCAGGCCGCGGATATTCTGATTTATCGGGCCGGGCAGGTGCCGGTGGGGGCCGATCAGGTGGCCCATGTGGAGCTGACTCGGGAAGTGGCGCGCCGCTTCAACCACCTCTATGGCCGTGAGCCTGGGTTCGAGGAGGCGGTGGCCGCGGCGATCAAGAAGATGGGCAAGAAGCAGTCCCGCATCTACTTGAATCACCGCCGTCAGTATCAGGAACAGGGTGATGAGTCGGCGTTGGAAACCGCCAGGGCCTTGGTCCAGGACCAGCAGAACATTACTCTGGGTGACAAGGAGCGGCTCTACGGCGACCTGGAAGGCGGTGGCAAGGTGATCCTGCCCGAGCCCCAGGCGCTACTGACTCCGGCTTCGCGCATGCCGGGCCTGGATGGTCAGAAAATGTCCAAGTCCTACGGCAACTTCATCAGCCTGCGCGAGGAGCCCGGGGAAGTGGAGAGCAAGATTCGGCGCATGCCCACCGACCCGGCCAGGGGGCGCCGCAGCGACCCCGGGAACCCGGATAATTGTCCGGTGTGGGAGTTTCATAAAGTTTACAGCGACGACGCCACCCGCGATTGGGTGCGCGAGGGCTGCACCAGCGCGGGGATCGGCTGCCTGGACTGCAAAAAGCCGGTGATCGAGGCGGTGCAGGAGGAAGTGGAGCCGATCCGTAAGCGGGCGGAAGAACATTTGCGTAATCCGGACCTGGTGCGGTCGGTTCTCTCCGACGGCTGCGAAGAGGCCAGGGAACAGGCCCGCGCCACTCTGGAAGAGGTGCGGGCTGTGATGGGATTGCACTATCGATGAATCAAGCGTTGATGAACCAACCGACGATGAAGCGAACTTGGATGACCAGGTGCCGATGAGCGTGGTGCGATGAACAATCCGAACCCAGTGGACAATCCGCTGATGCCACCGCCTGCTCCGCAGCAGGCGGAGATGCCCTTTGGGTTGATCTATGGCAAGGCGATCACCAAGCTGCCGGATGATCTGTACATCCCGCCGGACGCTTTGGAAGTGTTCCTGGAGGCTTTTGAGGGGCCGCTGGATTTGTTGCTGTACCTGATCAAGCGGCAGAACCTGGACATCCTCGACATTCCGGTGGCGCAAATCACCAGCCAGTACATGGAATACGTCGAGCTGATGAAGGCGCTTAATCTGGAGCTGGCCGCTGAATATCTGGTGATGGCGGCGATGCTCGGTGAGATCAAATCCCGCTCGCTGTTGCCGCGCCCGGCCAGTGAGGGCGAGGATGAAGGCGAGGACCCCCGAGCCGAATTGATCCGCCGGTTGCAGGAATACGAGCGATTCAAGAAAGCGGCGGAAGATATCGAGGCGCTGCCCCGGCTGGAGCGCGATATCCATCTGGCCGCCGCCCGCCGTCCGGAGTATGTACGTGAGAAGTCGCAGCCGGACGTGGATATGCGCGAATTGCTACTGGCGCTCAAGGAAGTGCTGCACCGGGCCGACATGTTTGAGAGCCACCAGGTGTCGCGGGAAAAGCTGTCCACCCGCGAACGCATGGCGAATGTGCTGGATCGCCTGAAGGGGCGGGAATTCGTACCCTTCGTGGAATTGTTCGACGCCGAGGAGAGCAAGCTGGGCGTGGTGGTGACTTTCCTGGCGGTGCTGGAACTGGTCAAGGTGTCACTGGTGGAACTGGTCCAGAACTCGCCGTTTTCACCAATCCACATCAAGGCGAAAACGGTGACGGTGGAAGAGTCTGATGTGATCGCGCAACTGGAACTGGATGATGACATCCCGGACGCCGAACAAGGGAGCGAGGCATGAGCGAACTGTCGCCGGAGCGGATCAAAAGCATTCTGGAAGCGGCGATTCTGGCCGCCGACGGCCCGCTGGACCGGGATACCATGCTGACGCTGTTCGATGAACAGGATTGTCCCAGCAAGGCGGATCTGAGCCGCTTGCTGGAATCGCTGGGCGAGGATTATGCCGAGCGGGGCATTCAGCTGAAGGAAGTCGCCACCGGCTTCCGTTTCCAGGTGCGCACCGAACTGGGGCCCTGGGTCAGCCGCCTGTGGCAGGAAAAGCCGCCCCGCTACAGCCGGGCGGTATTGGAAACGCTGGCGTTGATGGCTTACCGCCAGCCGATCACCCGCGGCGAGATCGAAGAGATCCGTGGCGTTTCGGTGAGTTCTCATATTATTAAGAGCCTGATGGAACGCGGCTGGGTACGCGTGGTCGGACACCGGGATGTGCCGGGCCGGCCGGCGATGTTCGCCACTACCCGCCAGTTCCTCGATTACTTCGATTTGAAGAGTCTGGACGAGCTGCCGCCTTTGGCGGAGATCCGTGACCTCGACAAGCTCAACGAGGAGCTGGCGCTCAGTGATGCGCCGTCCGAGAACGAGCCTGTGGCGGAGGGGGAAGACGGAGACGAGGCCGGACCGGACAACGCCAACGTGCTGGCATTGAATATGCACGATGAGCCGGAGATCGACGAATCCACCCTGATGAGCATGGAAAAGGTGGATTCGGTGATCGCCAATTTTGAAGCGGAATTCCGCCGCCGGCCGGATTCGGGTGCATCGGAAGAGGAGGGCGCTTCTCCCGATGAGCAGGACCCGGAACCACCGGAGCAGGAGGCGGCCGACATGACGGCCGATGAAGAGCGTTCGCCCAATGAGTGAGAAGTTACAGAAGGTGCTGGCCCGCGCAGGGCTGGGTTCACGCCGGGAGCTGGAGGTCTGGATCGCCGACGGGCGAGTCTCCGTGAACGGCAAGGTGGCGACCCTGGGAGACCGGGTGGAGCCAGAAGATGCATTAAGAGTGGATGGCAGGATCATTCGAGTGAAGCCGGAAGAAGAGATTGTTCGACGCGTGATCATTTATCACAAGCCCGCGGGGGAGGTGTGCTCGCGAAATGATCCCGAAGGCCGGCCCACGGTGTTTGACAATCTGCCGCGTCTGCAGGGTATGCGCTGGGTGCAGGTGGGACGGCTGGATATCAATACCACCGGCCTGATGCTGTTCACCACCGACGGAGAGCTGGCGCACCGCCTGATGCACCCGTCCAACGGCTTTGTTCGCGAGTACGCGGTGCGTATCCGGGGCCAGCTCTCCGACGAGCAGCGCGGTGCGTTGCTGGAAGGGGTGATGCTGGAAGACGGTATCTCCAGGTTCGACAGCATCGAGGAAGCGGGTCATAACGAAGATGCCGCCAACCGCTGGTACAAGGTGTCACTCACTGGCGGTAAATACCGCGAAGTGCGTCGCCTGTTCCAGTCCCAGGGCCTGGATGTGTCGCGGTTGATGCGGATCCGCTTCGGTGACCTGACGCTGCCGTCCAGCTTGCGCATGGGGCGTTGGCAGGAACTCACCGAGGAAGAGATTCGACCGTTGCTGGACAGAGTGGACCTGAAAGGCAAGAAGTACACCGGGCTCTATGGTCGGGCGCGATTGCGTCATCAGCGTGGCGGTAACAAGCCACCGCGCAAGCCAAGGCGCAATCCTTACCGTCGCTGAGCACCGAGGAATATGGTGCCTTGCAAGCTCTGGCGCGCCATTCGCGGCAGGTTGGCTCCCACGGATCGTGCTACGAAGCCGCTGTGGGAAGCGGCCTTGGCCGCGAATGCCCCCCCCGTTGGCCATGCGCTTGCAAGCAAGCTTCCCACAGCGGCTTCTTAGTCCGGGTATTGAGTCGAAACTGTGATTCTGTCAGGGCAGGCGCATCAGACTCCCCACCAGGGCGGGCAGGGCGGTCTCCACGCGCAGAATACGGCTGCCGAAGCGGTGACAACGGAACCCGTGAGCTTCCAGCAGTTCCACCTCGAACGGGGTCCAGCCCCCTTCCGGGCCGATGGCCAGGGTCAACGGTCCCTCCTGCTGATGGGGCAGGTCCGCATGGTCGCCGGGGTGGGCCAGCAGCCGTTCTCCGGGGCCGGCCCAGGCATCCAGCTCATCTTCCACGAAAGGACGGAAGCGCGGCGCCAGGCGTAACTCCGGCAAGCGGGTGTCCATCGCCTGCTCCAGTCCCAGCAGCAGCTTTTCCCGCAGCAGGTCGGCCTTCAGATTGGGGGTGCGCCAGTAGCTCTTGTCCACCTTCCAGCTGTTGATCAACACGATCCGTTTGATGCCCAGGCTGGCGGCGTCCACCAGCAGCCGCTTGAGCATCTTGGGGCGGGGCAGAGCCAGCAGCAGGTTCAGGTCAAGCGGGGGAGGAGGGGGAGAAATAACTTTAAAAAAAATCGTTATCTCATTGTTTTTTATGGATTCCAGGCGGGCTGAACCTATGTCTCCGTTGAGCACGCCGGCACGGCATTGATCCCCCTCGCTCAATTTCAGCACCTGGCGCACGTGCTCGCCCTGGCGGGCGTCGAGCCGCCAAAACGGGCCTTGCAGATGTTGTTCCGGGTGTAGGAGGAGCAGATTCATGGTCGCGGATTATGACACAATCCTCCCGCTTCATGGCGGTTCTGGCCCTATGCGCTCTGTCCGTGGATTGCTAGAGTGTCCGGCCATGTTTCCGAAACGATGTGGAGATTCCTGCATGCAGTTCCAGGGTACCGACCAGTACGTCGCCACCGACGACCTGAAAATGGCGGTGAACGCCGCGATCGCGCTGCAGCGCCCCCTGTTGATCAAAGGGGAGCCCGGCACCGGCAAAACCTTGCTGGCCGAACAGGTGGCCGAGGCCCTGGGCAAGCCGCTGCTGGCCTGGCACATCAAGTCCACCACCAAGGCTCAGCAAGGCCTGTACGAGTACGACGCGGTATCCCGGCTGCGGGATTCCCAGCTCGGCGCCGAAGGCGTGGAGGACGTGTCCAACTACATCAAGAAGGGCAAGCTGTGGGAAGCCTTCGCCGCCGATGAGCAGGTGGTGTTGCTGATCGACGAGATCGACAAGGCCGATATCGAGTTCCCCAACGACCTGTTGCAGGAACTGGATCGCATGGAGTTCTTCGTCTATGAGACGGGCGAAACCGTGCGCGCCGCCAAGCGGCCCATCGTGATCATCACCTCCAACAACGAGAAGGAACTGCCGGACGCGTTCCTGCGCCGTTGTTTCTTCCACTACATCAATTTCCCCGATGCCCAGACCATGATGAAAATCGTGGACGTGCACTTCCCGGACATCAAACAGGAGCTGGTCTCCGAGGCGCTGGAAATCTTCTTCGATTTGCGCAAGGTGCCGGGCCTGAAGAAAAAGCCGTCCACCAGCGAGCTGATCGACTGGCTGAAGCTGCTGCTGGCTGACGATATCCCCGACGATGTGCTGCGCAATCGCGACACCAAGAAGGCGATTCCGCCGCTGTATGGTGCCCTGGTGAAGAACGAAGCGGACGTTCAACTGCTGGAACGCCTGGCGTTCATGAACCGGCGCGAGCGCTGATCGGCGGCTCGCGCCGATACGCTCATTCCGTTCACAGAGGTTGCTATGCTGATTGGCTTCTTTGAAAACCTGCGCACTCACCGGGTGCCGGTGAGCCTGCGGGAGCTGCTGGATCTGTGCGATGCACTCAAACACCACGTGGCCTTCGGCTCCGTGGAGGACTTCTACATGCTCTCGCGGGCGGTGATGGTCAAGGACGAGAAATACTACGATCGCTTTGACCGCGCCTTCGCCAGCTATTTCGAAGGGATCGAGAACATTGAGCCGGAATGGCTCAATCGGGTGATTCCAGACGAATGGCTGCGCAAACAACTGGAAAAGACCCTGTCTCCGGAAGAGCGGGAAAAGCTCAAGGGGCTGGGCAGCCTGGAGAAAATTCTCGAGGAACTGCGCAAGCGTCTGGAAGAGCAGGAGAAACGTCACCAGGGCGGCAACAAGTGGGTTGGCACCGGTGGCACCAGCCCGTTCGGCGGTTACGGCGAAAACCCGGAAGGGATTCGCATGACCGGCCCGTCCCGTAACAAGCGCGCGGTGAAAGTCTGGGAAAAACGCGAGTTCCGGAATCTGGATGACTCGGTGGAACTGGGCATCCGCAACATCAAGCTGGCGTTGCGTCGGTTGCGCAAGTTCGCCCGCACCGGCCGGGAGGAAGAACTGGATCTGGACGACACTATTTCCTCCACCGCCCGCAATGCTGGCCTGCTCGATATCAAGATGCGCCCGGAACGGGAAAACCGTGCCAAGGTACTGCTGTTCTTCGACGTGGGCGGTTCCATGGATCCCTACATCAAACTCTGCGAGGAGCTGTTCTCCGCCGCCCGGCTGGAGTTCAAGCACATGGAGTATTTCTACTTCCATAACTTCGTTTATGAGTACGTCTGGAAGGACAACCGCCGCCGCTGGGACGAGAAGACCGCCACCTGGGATGTCCTGCACAAATACGGCAATGATTACAAAGTGATCTTCATCGGCGATGCCGCCATGAGCCCGTATGAAATCAATTCCGCCGGCGGTTCGGTGGAGCATTGGAATGAAGAACCGGGATCGGTCTGGTTCCAGCGCATCAAGGACACTTACGAGAAGGTGGTGTGGCTGAACCCCGAACCGCAAAGGGCCTGGGAGATGACCACGTCCACTCAGTGGATCAAGCAGCTCACCGAGGACCACATGTACCCGTTGACCCTGGAAGGGCTGGAGCGGGCCATGAAACACCTCAGCAAATAACCTCCAGGAGCCCCTCTCTCCGTCGGGAGGGAGGGGCCGGGCTGGCTTCAGGCCACTTTCGGTTTCTTGTCGGATGTCAGCATGGCGATGCTGGCCAGGACCAGCGCCATGCCAAGGCACTGCACCGGCCCCAGCTGCTCATCCGGAAACACCGCTATAGCCGCCAATACCGTCACCACCGGTCCGAACATGGACACCACGCCGGCCCGGCTGGTATCGGTGCGGCGAATGCCCTCGAACATGAGGAAGAACGGAATCACGGTGGAGAACACCACCATGACCACCATCCAGCCAAGCGCCGGTGCCGGCAGCCACAAGCTCTCAAGCGGCACGCCCGGCAACAGGAATACCAGCATCGCCACCAGCGTGAAGCTGTTGGAAAGCTGGTTGAACCGCACCGATCCCAGCGGCTTCATCAGCGATTGACTGGCCCGCCAGAACAGGGCGTAGCACAGTGCCGCGCCGAAGCCGTAAGCAAGGCCGGCCGGGTTCACCGTACCGCCGTGCCAGCCGGGCATCAGTACCAGTGCGATACCGACCCAGGCGCCGGCGAAGATCAGCAGGGAGCGGCCCTCGGGCCAGCGCCGGTGTTCGATTGCCTGCAACACCATGACCATGGCCGGAAACAGATACAGCACCATGCGTGACAGGCTGGCGCCCAGGCTTTCGATGGCATGGAAGTCACACCAGGCGCTGATGAAGAACAGCAATCCGGTGCCGGCGCATAATCCCCACTGCCTCGGCGCCAGGCTGCCCGTCGGGGCGGGATTGCGACGCAGCAGCCACATGCCGCCCAGCCAGAACAGCGGCACGGCCAGGGCGAAGCGCCAGATCAGCAGCGCGTTCACGGAGACCCCGTGTTGATAGATCAGCCGGGCGAAAATGCCCTTGAAGGCCATGGCGAAAGTGGCCATTGCCACCAGAGTCAGGCCGGCTTGCCAGAAACCGCGACGAGTCATGGGAACTCCATCCGCAAAGAAGGCATGTTCCCGTCACGCCGCTGGGAAATCCAATGAAAAGCAGGATTGGCATCCATTCCCAGGTGGAATGGATGCCTTGAATATCGATAATAAAAAGTATTATCCGCCCGTTTCTCCGGGTTTCAAAAACCCTTTCAACAGATCCATGGGCAGCGGGAAGACAATGGTGCTGGAGCGATCGTTGGCCACTTCCGTCAGGGTTTGCAGATAGCGCAATTGCAGCGCCTGGGGCTGCTCCGACAGCGTGCGCGCCGCCTCCAGCAACACCTGGGCCGCCTCTTTTTCGCCGTTGGCGTGGATCACCTTGGCGCGGCGAATCCGTTCGGCTTCCGCCTGCCGTGCGATCACCCGTACCATGGCCTCATCCAGATCCACATGCTTGATCTCCACATTGGAGACCTTGATGCCCCAGGAGTCGGTCTGGTCGTCCAGGATTTCCTGGATGTCGCGGTTCAGTTCATCCCGGGAGGCCAGCATTTCATCCAGTTCATGCTTGCCGAGTACCGATCGCAGCGTGGTCTGTGACAGTTGGCTGGTGGCGGCAAAAAAATCCTCCACGTTGATCACCGCTTTCTGTGCGTCCACCACGCGGAAATACAACACCGCGTTGACCTTCACCGAAACATTGTCCCGGGAGATCACGTCCTGGGTAGGCACATCGAGCACGCGGATACGCAGGTCCACTTTCACCATTTGCTGCACGATGGGGATGATCACGATCAGCCCGGGTCCCTTGACCCGGTAGAAGCGGCCGAGCATGAACACCACGCCGCGTTCGTACTCGCGCAGAATTCGAAAGGCGCTGAGCAGAAAGGCGATCAAAAGGACCGCCAGTGAAATCCAGAAATAGTAGGTCGTCATGATGCGTCCTCCACATTCAGGGTCAGGCCATTCCGGCCGATGACTCGCAGTCGTTGGCCTTTGCGCACCGGAGTGGCGGTGCGGGCACGCCACAGCTCGCCATTGATGTGTACCATGCCGAGCATTTCGAAATCCTGGATGGCCACTGCCGACTGACCGAGCAGGGTGTCGGCGCCGCTGACCAGAGCCTGCCGCCGGGAACGGGTGATCAGACGGATAATGACGCCGACCAGAAGCAGGGATCCGGTGCCGACGGCGGCGATCACGGGCAATGCGATCTGGAACGCGGGCAGTTCGGTATCCATCAGCATCACCGAGCCAATCACGAAAGCGGCCACGCCGCCGATACCCAACACGCCGAACGAGGGCGACAGGGCTTCCGCCGCGATCAGCCCTATACCCAGCACAATCAACGCCAGGCCAACGTAGCTCACCGGCAACAGATGCAAGGCGTAGGCGGCCACCAACAGGCAAATGCCTCCAAGCACGCCCGCCACGCCGACGCCGGGACTGGAAAACTCCAGGATCAGGCCGTAGATGCCCACCAATAACAGCAGGTAGGCGACACTGGGGTTGGTGATGATCGCCAGAAAGCCGGTGCGCCAGTCCTGCTCGATGTTCCGTACCTGACTGCCGCTCAGCGTCAGGGTGTGTCGCTGCCCGCGAATTTCGATTTCCCAGCCTTCCAACCGCGATAACAAGGCCGGCAGGTCATCGGCGATCAGGTCGATGACGTTCTGTTCCAGCGCCTCCTCGGCGGGCAGGCTGGCGCCCTGGCGTACCGCTTGCTCGGCCCAGTCGGCATTGCGCCCGCGCAGTTCCGCCAGCCCGCGGATATACGCCACGGCGTCGTTGACCTGTTTATTGCGCAGGGCGGTGGCGCTGTCCGGCGCGGTGTTCTGATCTTCGCCATCGCTGCCGGCGGGCTTGGGGGCCGGGGCGCCGCCGCCCAACTCCACGGGGGTTGCCGCGCCAAGATTGGTGGCCGGCGCCATGGCCGCGATATGGGCGGCGTAGAGTAGATAGGTGCCGGCGCTTGCGGCACGGCTGCCGGAAGGGGCAACGTGGATGGCCACCGGCACCCGCGAGTCGAGAAGGGCGCGAATCATGGCGCGCATGGAGTGATCCAGGCCGCCGGGTGTGTTCAGTTGTAGCACGAACAAAGCCGCTGCCTCGTCGTTGGCGTCTTCCAGCGCGCGCACGAACCAGTCGCTGACCGCCGGGCCGATGGCGTCATCCAGGACCATCACGCGGACATCAGGTGGTGACGCGGATGCGGCGGAGTGTTGCGCGGAGGGCGATTGAGCGGAAACGGGGAGGGCGATCAGCACGGCCATGGCCAGCGCCAGAAGCAGGATCAGGAACAACGGCTTACGTGCCATGGTTCTCCTCCCGTTGAGGGCGAGGCCCGCCGGACTGGCGCGGCCCTGTATCCATGTAAACGCAAACCGTTGCCGAGTACCAGCGCTTTGCACGCTGGGCGATTTTGATCTCAGATTTCTTTTTAAATCAATTAATTACCATGGAAAATTAAAGTAAATATTTCACCGTTAGGCTGGTACGCTGACCGTCTTGTTCCAGTCAAACCCGGAGGTTTCACCACGGTAGCCGGACTGATTGGAGATCAAGCGCCCTTCGCCCACCGGTAAATCCAGGGACAGATGGGTATGACCGTGGATCCATAGATCCACCCGGCCGATACGGTCTTCAAGCCGGGAGAAGAACGCACCGTCCAGAGGTCCGGGAGAGAAGACCGGGTGGCAGCAGGCGCCGGCGGGGCCGTGATGACTGATTACCACGGTGGGGCCATCAAAAGGCTCGGCGATGCGCCGATCCAGCCATTCAATGGCGGCCTGGTGCAGGGCAAGCGCGTGTTCCGGTAGAAACGGCACCCCCTCGATGGTGATCAGTTGGTGATCGGGCATGCGCTGCGCGGCTATCGCCATTGGCTCATCCCGGCTTTCGCCGTCGTAGGCCAGATAATCGGTCCACAGGGTGCAGCCGAGGAAACGAACGCCGCCGATCACGGCCTGATCCTGGTCCAACACCTGGACCCGGGTCCCTTCCGCCCGCTTGCGCATGGCGGCCAGATTGTCCTGGATGTCGTGTCGGTAGTACTCGTGGTTCCCCGGCACATAAAGGACCGGCTTGTCATGCTTTTCGGACTGTTCCACGGCCCATTGCACACCACGGTCACCGGTGTCGATATCACCCGCGAGAACGATCAGGTCGGCGTCGGTTCCGGGGATATCGGGAATCGCCACCGACGGCTCGGCGTGGCGATACAGCTCGTTATGCAGATCACTGAGAGGATGGATGATCACGATGCTTCCTAGCTCCGGCAGGATGAGGTTGGGGACTTCAGGATAGCCCTTTCGACCCGGGAGTTCAGCTATCCAGGCCAACCGCGCCTTGCCGCTCGGCTCGCTCGCAGGGCGAGGAAACCGGTTTCCACGAGGATGGGGGATATTGACCTGGATCATCGGTGGGTCTCCCGGGCGGGACTATTTTGAATGAGCTCGCTACTG
Source organism: Alcanivorax xiamenensis (assembly GCF_009846745.1). NCBI lineage: Bacteria > Pseudomonadati > Pseudomonadota > Gammaproteobacteria > Oceanospirillales > Alcanivoracaceae > Alcanivorax > Alcanivorax xiamenensis. The sequence continues at coordinate 25,546 of NZ_AQPF01000009.1, forward strand.
AGATCGTATGTAAGTCCAACAGGTCGGAGGTTCACCATGAACGGGAATACGCATTGGGTTTCCGCCGCCATCCTTTCCCGAAGTCTGGCCGTTACCGGCATGATGTTGTCCGGTGCGGTTGCGGCTTAACAAGGCCAGAGATGTACCCGTGCCCCTATGCTCAGGGCATGATGGGCGGACCGGGGATGGGGTACGGCAGAATGGCGCCGTCCCAGGACCTGGATGAGGATGATGTGCGCACTCTGATCGGCAGGCATCTGGAGTGGCGAGGCAATCCGCGCCTCAAGGTTGGCAACGTCAAGGATAAGGACAGCGACACCATTATCGCGGAGATCGTCACCGTCGACGGCTCTCTGGTCAGCGCATTGAAGTGGACCGGCATAGCGGGTGGATGAGACAGGTGCGGTGACGATGAGCGGTGCAATGGCGCGGGAACTGGCGACACCATTGTCGGATCGTCGGGGCTTCAGTGCGCCCGCAGTCGCGGGCGCACCAGGCTGAGATGAATGGTCAGGGCCAGCACCATCAGCCCCAGGGCATAGCAGGCGAAGGTGTCGCGGTGGCCGTCGTGCAGCCATGCCATACCCTGTGTCACCAGGGCGACCAAGGCGTAGTAGCTCAAACCCAGCAGGGCTCCGGCACTGCCGAGCGCATCGTGATAGTGTTCAAGAGCGCGGTGGAGGCAGACGGTGGTGGCCAGTGTCATCCCGGCGAACAGCAGGGCGGCGAAACTGATAAACAGCACCAATCCGGTCGGCGTGGGTGGCAGCGATGCCAACAGAACCAGGCCGGCGGACGCCGTTGTGATCACAGCCAGGCCCAGTGTAATCAAGGTTTCGCTGCGCCAGTTCCGGCTGCTCAATCCGCGTAGCAGCCAGGCCCCGGCTATGCTGCCGCAGGCCGCCACGGCGCCCAGGGCGCCGTAGTCGGCGGGGGAAAGCCCCCAACCGTCGATCAACAGCAGTGGCGCCTCGCCATGATAGCTGAACAGCACGCCGTTGCTGATGCCGATCAGCATCACCATTCCCCAGATGAACGGGTCCGTGGCCATGCGCCGGGCCACCGGCGCCAGCCGGGAGAGTGACGCCGAGGCGGCGCGGGTCTCGGGCCACTGTCGCTGGCTTGCCAGCCAGAGTAGGCTACCCAGCGTCAGCAGGACCGCCAGGGTGGCTCGCCATCCCCATACCGTGGTGACCGCACCGCCGATCAGGGGACCAAGCGCGGAGGACACCGGAATCAGCATGCCGACGACGGCGAATACCCGCAGCCGGGTGGTGCCGGCGAAGGCCTCCCGGCAAACCGCCTGGATCACCACCGAACAGGCGGCGGCACCGAAGGCCTGCACCGCGCGACCGGCCAGTAACGCGGTCATGCCGTCCGCCGTCAGACACAGCGCGCATCCCAGCAAGTAGACCGCCAATGCCGTCAACAGGACAGGGCGCCGCCCATGCAGATCGCTGACGCGCCCCCATACCAGGACGCCCAGGGAAAATCCGAGAAAGAACACGCTCAAACTGGTTTGGGCCTGATTGCGGGTGACTCCGAGGTCGCCGGCCAGATCGCCCAGCGCCGGGGTAAAGATGGTTTCGCCGATCTGCGGCAGCGCCACCAGGGCGACGATCAAGGCAATGGGCGGCGTGGTGGAGCGGACGGACATGGTGGGTGCCTCCTGGGGAAAAGGCGCGCACCTTAAAGCTCCGGGGCCATTGAATGAATATGTTTTAATGGAAGCCTTTATTAACGTTGAGTTACGGCTGATGCGGGCACGGCTTGATCACATGCGAACCTTTCTGGCTGTCTGCGACGGTGGCAGCATCGCTGCGGCGGGCCGCGCCCTGAGCGTTTCCGCGGCAGCGGTCAGCAAGCAGATCAGCGCCCTGGAGCGATCTTTGGAGACGACATTGCTGGAACGCACCACGCGACGCCTGGTGCTGACTCCGGCGGGAGTCCTGTTTCGTGATCACGCCATCCGTACCCTGAGATTATTGGAGACATCGGAAAGCGAATACCTGTCGCGGATACGCGGCGAACCGTCCGGAGTATTGCGGGTGGTAGCGGCGCGCTGGCTGGCCGAATACGCATTGGTCCCGAAGTTGGGGGCGTTCCTGGGCCGTTATCCGGGCATCGATCTGGAACTGGAACTGGCCGAACGATTCCCGGATATGGAACAGGAAAACGTGGATCTGATCTTTGGCATGTCGATGACCGGCAGCAACGGTCTGGTGCGGCGCTCGCTGGGCCGGACCGCTTACTGGTTGTGCGCCGCGCCGGATTATCTTGAGCGGCATGGTGTGCCGCGCACGCCTGATCAGCTTGGCGATCATCGGCTTATCACCCACCTGACGCGGCCCCAGCAGCAGTCTTTCCTGCGCGACGGACGCCGGCTGATGATGCGATCACCGCTGCGCCTCAATGATACCGGCGCCATTATCAGCGCCGTCCGGCAGGGATTGGGGCTGGCCTGGCTGCACCACTACATGGTGTGTGACCAGATCGAGACCGGGCGCCTGTGTCGCGTGATGCCGGAATGGGAGCGTCCGCCGATGACAGTGGATCTGTTTTACCGTTCCAGCGGCAGGGGGCTGCCGGCGCTGCGGCATTTCATCGATTTCGCCGTGGACGCCTGCCGGTTGCCACCGCTCTCGACAGCTCCGGCGGATGACGGCACTCTCTAGGTTCAAGCCTCACATGAGAGTCACTCATGCCTGTCCCGCTTCATCGTCTGCCGCCCATGGACGCCCTGCGCGGCTTTGTCGCCGTCGCCCGGCGCATGAGTATTACCGCGGCCGCGGAGGATCTGCATCTGACCCAATCGGCGGTCAGCCGTCAGATCCAGACCCTGGAAGCCCGCCTGGGTTGTCAATTACTGGTTCGGGAATATCGCGGCGTCAGGCTCACCGAAGAGGGCCGGCGGTTATTCCGGTCGGTGGATCCGATGATGCGGGAACTGCAGGAACTGGTGGAAACCCTTGGCGGCGGCGAACAGCGCAAACCGGTCACCATTACCGCCAGCATGGGCGTGGTGGGGTTGTGGCTGTTACCCCGACTGGGCGACTTCATTGCCCGGCACCCGGAAGTGGATGTGCGTGTGGCCGCCAACAACAGGGTGGTGGATCTGGATACCGAGGGCGTTGATCTGGCGATTCGCTATTGCGCGCGCCGGGCGGCCCCGGAAGGGGCGATCGAGCTGTTCGGCGATGAGATCATCGTGGTGGGCCATCCGGACTGGCAGGGCGTCGCCCTGGATCACCCGGACGTGTTCGCCGCTCAGGTGCTGCTGGAATTTGATGACCCGGACCACCCCTGGCTGCAATGGTCGTCCCATCTCGGCAGCGCCGGGCTGAACCATTTACACCCGGCCCGGCTGGTGCGCTTCAACCAGTATGATCAGCTGATTCAGGCGGCGGTGAATGGCCAGGGGCTGGCGCTGGGACGGCGGGCTTTGGTGGCGGATCTGCTCCGGGAAGGGCGGTTGCGGGAGTTTGATCTGGGCGAAGGCGTGCCGCCGGGCCGTTCGTTCAACCTCCCGGCCCAGAAGTACGCTCACTGGCTGGTCCAGGCGTCGCCATCACCCTCCGACGCGGTGCGGGCGCTGGCGCGATGGTTGGTTTCCCAGGCGACACCAAGCCATGAGTAAAACGCATGGCTTGTCTGCAAAATGATCGTTTGAGCGGTACCGCGCGGAGCTCTTGAATGGGGAATCCCCCAGACGGAGACACAGCGCATGAACTCTCTTTCATTGCCTTTTTCCCATCAGGAAGCGGCCATGCAAGCCCATCTCAGCTTTCATGTGCCGGGCACCAAACGCCCCCGCCACTACATGTATCCACCGGAGGATGGCTCCCCCCAGGACTCCGGCCAGTATGAAACCCGAGCCATGACCATTCTGGACGCGCGCCACGCGGACTTCGAACCGGGGCTGGACAGACAGGGGTTCCGATTACTGCGAACCGAAGTCGCGGTGCCCGATCGGGTGGACGATGATGCCTGGATCAGCGCGAGCTACTATCCGCCGATGGCGGAAATGGCCCGGCGCGCCACCGGCGCCGACCGTGCGCTGGTGTTCGATCATCAGGTCCGGCGCCGTGAGCCGGGACAGGTCACCGCCGGTTTCGGCCGGCATGGCGACGGCAGTCGCCCCGGGGCGGTGGGCCGGCTGCATAACGACTACAGCGAAGCCTCCGGGCGGGCCAGGGTGGCCGCCGTGCTGGCCCGCCAGGGGGAGCGCATGTCACCTCACAGCCGCTATGCCATCGTTAATCTGTGGCGGCCGCTAAGAGGACCGGTTCTGGATGCGCCGCTGGCGTTGTGTGACGCCTCGACCCTTTCGGTGCTGGACCTGAACCCGGCGGAAGTGCGCTACCGGGAGCGCACTGGCGAGATTTATCTGGCTCGCTACACCGCCCGCCAGCGGTGGTATTACTACCCGGCGATGACGCCGGATGAGGTACTGATTTTCAAGCAGTTTGACACCCAACTGAGCGGCACCGCCAGATTCACGCCGCATGGCGCTTTTGATCCGCCAGCTCTGCCCGACGGGGCATTGCCGCGTCACAGCATTGAACTACGCATATTGTTAATTCATCACTGATGGCTTGCGCCGGAAAGGAAGCAGCTATGGTTTCGAAACACGTCGCTCCCGTCATGGAGTTCTGGTACGACTTTGGCAGTAACTACAGTTACCTGAGCATCATGCGGGTGGAAGAGGAAGCGGAACGGCACGGCGTCGTCATCGCCTGGAAGCCGTTCCTGCTCGGCCCCGTATTCAAGGCGCTGGGATGGCAGGGATCGCCGTTCCTGGCGCAGCGGGAAAAACTGCGTTATGTGTGGCAGGACATGCTCCGTCAGTGCGAAAAATACCGGTTGCCATGGTCCCGGCCCTCCACCTTTCCCCGCAACGGACTGCTCTCCTCACGGGTGGCGCTGCTGGGGGCGGAGACCCCATGGATCGCGGAGTTCAACCGGCAGGTGATGCTCCACAACTTTCAGCGTGACCGGGATATCAACAGCGAGAAAGAGGTGGGAGGGATCCTGGCGGAGATGGGCCTGCCGGCGGAATCGTTGCTGAAGGCAGCCCAATCCGACCACAACAAACAGCGCCTGAAAGAGCAAACGCAGGAGGCTCTGGACCGCGGATTGTTTGGCGCGCCGACCTTTCTGATTGGTGACGCCATGTTCTGGGGCAACGACCGATTGGACGATGCCCTGCTGTACGCGGCGGCACAAGGAAATGAAACAACCGCCTATTAATTACCAGCCCCCGGGGCCAGACGGCCGTGTCACCAGCTCTGGCCCGGCGAGTTTCGCGCTGGCTTGATGATTTTTGTCGGGAATGGGGGCTCTCATACTGATACTTTTATGACTTTCGTGGCAGATACTCAAAATTTGCGATATTCCCCCGGCGTTTTCCCCGTCCAGCGCTTGAAGGCCCTCTGGAAGGCGCTTTGTTCTGAAAACCCGAGCAGGTAGGCGATATCAACCAGACTCAGGCTCGGGTCTCTGACATAGCCCAGTGCCAGAGCCTGCCTCAACTCATCAACAAATCCCCGGAAGCTGGTGCCACGTTGGGCCAGCTGGGATTTCAGCTCTTCTTCGCTCATGTTGGTAGCGTCGGCAACGGTGCCAATATCCGGCAGCCCTGCTTTGAAGGACTTCAATATCAACTGGCGGGCCTGTGCGACCCAGCCAGGTTCCAGCGCGGTACCCAGTTGCTTTACCAGGCCGGCGCAGACATCGTCCATCATCTGGCGAAGCTGGGGATTGGCGTGGGGCAGGGTGATAAACAGGTAAGAACCATCAACGCAGACCGCGGTTTCAGGCCGGGAGAAATGTACCGGGCAGTTAAAAAACGCGCAATACGGCGTGGTGTCTGAAGGCTCCGGGTGCTGGAACGAGACCCATTTGGGGGCCAGATCGTTGCGGTTGGTGAACCAGCGGGCCATGGCAACCGTGGTTGCCATATTCAGCTCGTCCTGCAACCGACCCAGTTGTGCCCTGTCCTGAAGACTGCTTCTCAGATAACGAATGTAGTCATTACCACTTTGTTCAATCACCACATGGGCGGCATCAATGGTGAGCATGGAATAACGCATATGCTGCTGCATCAACTCCGCGCCGGTGGAACAGCTCATGAGTGCAAAACCGTGGGATCCCAGATGGCCGGGCCGGATGCTTTGACCCAATTTCAGGCCCAGACAGGGTTCATCAAGGGTCTTTGCAGTGAGATTGAGCAGGTGATCGAACTTGGTGAAGGACACTCGGCCATTGGGATCATTCAAATCCTCCAGGGTCAGATCTGACTCACCGAGCAAGCCGGCAGCAGAAAGGCCCCTGGATTCAATAAAGTCGGTCACGAGTTTGACGAAGTGCACCGCTACGCTGTGGGTGTCTGCTGCCCCATGCGCCATTTTGTCTGACATCTTCTTATCTCATAGGTCCATCTGCTTTCGATAGAGCATATCAGCTCGAACAAGACTGCACCCGATGAATTGCTTGTTCTATGACGCCTCAATGGCTAAAAGGAAAAAGCAATTCCCTCGCTTTGTGAATCATCAGCTGGAGCGACATGGCCATGGCCAATGCGCCCCCGATGTTAACGCCGATTAGTATGCGGCTTCGTGCATCGCTTTTGCCGCCGCAATGGGATCATGGCTTTCCTCATACTTGCTAAGCCAAGCCTCGTAGTTATGCACGGCAGGCATATCTTCCGGGTGGAACCCAGGACGAAAATAGGTAAGCAACATGGGAAGCAGGCGGGCATAAATATCCAGCTGCCAGGGCAGGCCTTTCACAAACATTGCCAGGCATTGGCGGCGGCTAAAATCATCCGCCCTGAGCATGAAGAAAGGGGCGATCAGGGAGTACAACGAAAAGCCAACCGTGACATGGGTCATGGCCAGAGCACGACGAAAATAACCCACCCTGGCGACGCGTTTCATCACATCAAATGCCACCGCCCGGTGCTCCATCTCTTCAATAGCATGCCAGGCGAACATGGCACGAATTCGGTCATCCGCACCCTCGGTGGATGATTTATGCGCAAAGAACAGCTCAGCCATCATGGCAGTGTAGTGTTCGAACGCCGAAGTTAGCGCAATGTTGTATTCCGGCGAGTTATCCTGAAGTCGCTTGTCCATTACCCGCTTGATCCGAGACGTGAACTTCTCGATCGGGATCCCCTGTCGCTTCAGACGCTTGTTGTAATTGGCGTGAACAATGCCGTGCTGGCCTTCCTGCATGGTAAAATCACGGACTTCCTGCCTGAGCACACTGTCCTGAATCTTGTCCTTGAAGGCCCGTACAGAGGAAATAAAGAAACGTTCACCATCCGGAAACGTGGCCTGAATGGCATCAAACACGCGGGTTTTATAGGGATCCCCGTCTTGCCAATAGGTTGGGATATCCTCTGACGTCAACCCAAAATTCAGGTCCTTACGTACGACGATGGTTTCTTTGTGCGATGACATTATTCGCTCTCCTGGCAATTCAGCGGCTGGGCGCGGCATAGCGATCAAATTCAACCGGGTCATGGGAACTGAACAACGACACTTCATCTGCATGACTGAGTGCCAGTTCCCGTAACCGCTGCAGGTTCCTGACGCGCTCGGAAGGCAATGAGGCTATCCCTTTCTGGAACATCATTGAGCCAAAGGGGACTCTAGGATTCTCCGTAACCTGGCTATGGTGGTAATAGGCATCGCCGCAGTGCAGCAGCCAGCGCTCCCCCTGTTTGACAGCGACACCGGTATGTCCGCGTGTATGACCCACCAGAGGGATCAGCAGAATGTCCGGCGACAGGCCCGGAATGGCACGTATGCTGCTGAAGCCAAACCAGTTTTCCCCTTGCTCTTCATGGACGACCCAATCCGGCTGGTGATCAAACTGGATCGGGCGAAAGCGGTTCTTTTTACGAAAGCCGGGGTTCAGCAATTGCTCCAGTTCAGGCTTGAAGATATGAACCTGTGCCTGGGGAAAATCAGATAACCCGCCAGCATGATCAAGATCCACATGGGTGAGAGCGATGTGCCTCACATCGGAAGCCCTGAAGCCTAGTTGCTGAATCTGGTGCAGGGCGGTTTCCTGATAGTCCAGCCGAGGCTGGAAGATAGGCGGGTAGGCGAGGCCCAATCGCTTTCTTGGCTGATCGATGTCGTGGGTACCAAGGCCGGTATCGACAAGGATAAGCCCGCCCGGTGCTTCGATAAGAAGGCAATGGCAGACCAGTTTTCCCTTCTTGAAAATCTGCCCGTCCTGATTGTTCATCAGTCTGTCGCAGAGCGGGCACATGGTGCCGCAGTTCAGGTGATGAATACGGATGCTCATTGAGGCTCCTTGTTCCAATGGCCTTGAAGACCATCAAAATCCAATATCACGGAATAGTAACCCTGCAGGGCAACCGGGTATTGACCCAATCCCTGTTGCTATGACCCAACATGTCACAACGAGAGGTGGGTCAACACCACCGTGTTTGAGTCAATACGCCACACGCCAGACGATCAACAATAGTGAGGTGAATCATTGCCTAATTGACGACACTGGAGCAGGGCATGCCTATTGGATTCTTCGAAAAACCTACCAGCCTTATTGATCGGTTATACCGATGGGTCGCCATCAGGCTTTCGAAATTCTCTCATGGTGCCGATGCCGTGCCCCCGAAAGAGGCGCTGCAGGGATATCGTGATGCCCAAAGATTAGCCAATGACACGGTGTTGCATGTCGGGAAGCTGCTTAAAGTGGGCATGACAGAAAAGGAAGCCGCCGGGCTACTGGAAGGCTACCTGGAAGAGCACGGCAGTGAGCGTTACCTGCATCGGCCCTTTGCCTGGTTTGGTAACCACGCCAGGTTCGATGAATACACCAGTTACGATGATTACCATCCTGGAGAGAGGAAACTGGAATACGGTGCCACCGCCATTCTCGACGTTGCCCCCATTGTTAATGGTTACATTGGGGATGTGGGCTATACCTTGTCCATTGGGCCGAATCGGGAGCTGGACATTGCCCGCGAGTTCCTGCTCCAGCTGCGTTCTGAAATCCCCCGGCTATTCATGAGCGAGATGACCCCGGCTGAAATCTGGCTTGAGGTTGATCGGCGCATTGCCGCCGCGGGTTACGACAATATTCACTCCAAATACCCTTTTTGCACATTGGGGCACCGTGTCTTTCGGGTTAAGCCCAAAAAAGGCAAGGAGCGCCGCCTGGGTAGCAAATACTTTGGCTGGTTTTCGGTAGATGCCAATCTGGCCTTCCTGAAATTTGGCCCTTCCGTGACGATTAACGCAGAAAATGTGGGCAAGAAGCTCGGAGTGTGGGCGATTGAGCCACACATTGGTTGGAGCGGGGGAGGGGCCAAATTCGAAGAAATTCTGGTGGTGGAGCCGGATCGTTGTTACTGGATTGATAACGACGTTCCCCACCTGAAGCCCGATGATCAACTCTCTCACCCTGTCGCGGGATAGTGCTGGACAAATCTGGAGTTGAAAGATGGTAAATATTCCCGAATTCATGCAGTCGCTGCAGGCATTAGAACCCGCGCCAGCTGAAGCCTTTCCTGAAACCGGTCACCTGTCCAGATACCTGGCGGTGAATAAGGTCAAGGTACCGAAACCCGGCCATGGGGAAGTGCTGGTGAAAGTGTCACGCGGAACGATCAACCCGAATGATATTTATCACGTTCAGGGGATCTACACTGCAACAGAAGGGGAGCCTTTCCCGAGAAATCTGGGGTTTGAGGGGGCAGGCGTTGTTGTTGCCTCTGGTGGTGGCCTGATTGGCAGGGTCAGAATAGGGAGCCGCGTGGCGTTCTACGCCACGGGCATGTTTGCCGAGTATGTGATCTGCAATGCACTGGACCTGATCGATATTCCCTCGGATGTGGATTTCGCCACAGCAGCCTGTTCGGTTGCCAATCCCATGACCGCCCTGACAATGCTCGATGTGGCTCGTCGTGCTGGCGCCAGCACCATCGTGAATACCGCCGGGGCCAGCGCGCTGGGGAAACTGCTGATCCGGCTTGGCAAGCAGAAGGGTGTCGGCGTGATTTCTGTCGTCCGGCGAGACGAACAGGCCGATATTTGCCGCAATGCCGGCGCCCTCGAGGTCATTAATTCCAGCCGGGGCAACTTTGATGACGAGCTCAAGGAGGCCTGTGAATCAACGGGCTGCTTCATGGCCTTTGACTGCGTTGCGGGGGAGATGCCTCAGCATCTGCTCAACGCCCTTCCCAAGGAGGGTGGGGTCGTGAAGATGTATGGCTATATGACGCCAGGCACCGTTGAGATTACCCCGCAAAGCCTCTTTCCCGAGCGAAGAATTGAGACCTTCGAGATCAATGCCTATCTGGATCGCATGAGCCTGCTTAAAAAGGGCATGGTGGCCTGGTCTATCCGTAGTGGTATGGGCAAGGACCTTGTCACGGAGATTCAAAAGAGCTTCCCGTTGAGTGATGGTGTTGCCGCCTTCTCGTGGTATAGCCAGAACATGACGGGTGGGAAAGTGCAGATTGTTGCGGATGCTCACCTATGAAATTTAGTCGCAAGACATCCTTATTGGGTCTGGTCATTGTTGTTTCCGCGGTGTCTGGCTGGGTCGTGACTGAGCCCGCCTCTTATCATGAGGTTGGCGATATCCGTGTCTTTGGTAATACCCCAAAGGAGATTACCGAGATGGCCACAGGCGACGTTATTGCCAGCGAAGGCCGCACCCTGGCAGAAAAGCTTCCCGGACACGATGAAATCTTGCCACTTCATGATGGCAAACATGTCCTGGTAAGCGGTAGAGACGAGTGGATATGGAAGGTTAACCTCCATGACGGAAGCTCGGAAAAACTGGCTTACTCGCCGGTATCACCGACTGGAGCAAGAATTGACCCCAACAATCCCGGGCAGGTGTATTTCTGCATGGCCCGACTGGATTTCCATGACTATGAAAACGATCCGGGGCTGTACAAACTTGACCTGAAAAGTGGCACCTTTATCCCTGTTGTCACCCGCGTTCCAGTAACAGGGAATCTGCGCCCGGACGGCCTTGAGATTCCCAATCACGCTAATGACAATCAGGAAGTCGTTCATCTGCCACCCTACAAGCAGACCGACGTTACGAGCCTGGAGGCTTCCAACAGTCGCGTTCTCCAGTTCTGTAATGACCTGGACATTTCCCGCGATGGCCAACATATCTATATCACCGAGCCGTTTAGCCACCCAAAGGCGTCATCAGGCCTGGGGGCCTTTGCTGAAGGCATTACCCTGGCCCGCAACGGACGGGTATGGCGCTACGATACCGATACCCAGCAGGTTGGTCTGGTACTGGAAAACAACATTTTTTCCGATGGCATCCTCATCGAATATGACGCCAGTGGTAACGAAACCGGGCTGTTAATCAGTGAAACCGTGAATTCGAGAATAGGGCGTGTTCACCTGTCAGGAGAGAAAGCCGGGGAGTACGAGCTTCTTTGGGACGATCTGCCCGGCCTGCCGGATGGTATGGACCGTGATAGCGAAGGTCGAATCTGGGTTGGGTTGATCAAAGACCGAACCGCCTTGATGACCTGGATGCACCGTAATCCGTGGCTAAAGCCTTTGGTGCTGAGAATCCCGCCCCATTTGCTTCCCGCCTCTAAAGGCACCGCTGTGCTGGGCCTGTCACCGGATGCGAGCCGCGTCATCGCATACACCCATCATGATGGATCACGGCTGCTGGACATTTCTGTCGTCGTTCCTGTCGGTAAAGACCTGTATCTGTCCAGCTTCTATAAAAATAATGCCGGAATTCATTCTGTCCCGATAAAAGCCGTACTCGGTGGATCCTCACCTGAGTGAGTCGATCATGAGAAAAAGACTTCTGCTTGCAGCCGTTGTCATGGGGTTAACCCTCTGGTCAGTCATGACCTTTGATATGAGTGATTACCACGCTCACAGGAAATCACCGCTCTCATACACAGGGCTGGTGATCAACAGCCACCACCCTGAGCGGCTAGGGGGCTTTTACCTCAATACCTTTGGCGGGCAAAGGGTTGAGTCGGGTATGGGCACCTTTTCACTCCAAACGCCGGGTTATAACGGGGAGGGGCCTTTACTCATCATCGAGAAGCTGTCAGACCCAGCCTCAAATAATGCACACCAGGCGTTCGATCACGGTTATGTCCATCTCTGTTTTGAAGCCGATGATGTGTCACGGATAAAGGCATTATTCATCAAGAATGGTGGGGAGATAATCAGTCATTTTGATCCGACGGATCCTACGGTTGCGTTCTATGGCAAAGACCCGGAAGGCAACCTGGTGGAAGTGCACCAGCCTTTTCCGACGCCATTCATCCCACGTACGGTGGCGAGAACCTTTTTGTCCTATCTACAGATCAAAAGCGGTATGGGTGTGGCGCACTCCGATTCTGTCAGGTTTATTCATACCAATATCAACACATCGGACTGGGTCAAAACCGTCAGTTTCTACCAGGCTGCATTCGGGACCGAGCCCACCGGCCCGAAGCGGGATTATGACGGAGACTATATCGGGTTGCTGACTGGCGTGCCGGGCGCAGCCGTAAAGGGGCGGCATGTGGCATTACCTGGCTATTCGGCAGGCGGTCCCACCTTTGAAATATTTACCTATAACCTGACGGCAAATCACTTCCCACGAAAGCGCGACCAGCTGGGCTATGTGATGACCGAGTTCATTGCCGATGATCTGGATAACACGGTAAGACGCGTCATCAATGCGGGCGGCAAGATTGAGGCGCCCATGAATAACACCAGCGTATTAGTCAGTGATCCTGGTGGAAACCTGATACGTCTTATTCCTGATCGCTAGGGAGCCTCTGAATAACTCCTTGCATGCTCAGTCTTTCAGGCTGGTTCGCAATCTAGGCGCACTTTTTGATGGCATGCTGGTTGCCTGTCGAGAAAGTGCAACAACGAGTGCGGACCAGCCTGGAAGACCCGGAGGGCGCGGCCTGGAGCGCCCATCTGCTGCGCCTTGCCTCTCGGAAAGGGAGCCACCCTGACCATCGAGACAAGACACAACAGCTGCACGCTCCAGGCCACGCTGAGTACGCAAGGAGTTATTCAGAGGCTCCCTAGCATTCACCCGGAGAAACCCATGGTCCAAGCCATACCAAAGACCATGTTGGCATTGCGCCAGCATGCCCCAGTCCCGGAAGACGCGCTTTCTGATCCAGAGAAGATCAAGCAATACGTCTCTCTGGAAACCGTTCCTGTGCCGGAGCCAGGCCCAGGCCAGGTGCTCGTTAAGGTGAGTCGAGGATCCCTGAACCCCAATGACCTTTACCACATCAAGGGGGTGTACAGTTCAACGTTTGACTACCCCTATCCCCGAGGCATGGGATTCGAAGGGGCCGGAGTGGTCGTTGCCAGCGGGAAGGGATGGCTCGGCAAGCTACGCCAAGGCAAGGGGGTCTCGTTCTACAGCAAAAATGGTCTGTTTGCAGAATATGTTCTGGCTGACGCGATGCAGCTAATTGTATTGCCGGAGGCGGTGGGCTTTAAGGAAGCAGCCTCATCCGTAGCCAATCCTATTACCGGTACGGGCATGGCACGCTGGGCAAAACAGTCCGGTTCAGAGTACTTCTTCATTACCGCGGCAGCCGGCGTGGTGGCGACCATGACCATGCGAGTGGCTCGCTCCTACGGTCTGAAGCCTATCGCCATTGTACGGCGGGAGGAGCAGGCGGAAGTGTGTCGGCAAGAGGGCGCCAGTCATGTGCTCAACCAAACCGATCCGGATTTTCAGGAACAGCTGGCTAAACTCTGTGCGGAAGTGAACTGCACCTATGGTTTTGATTCCATAGGCGGACACATGCCCCTGACGCTGATGCGGGCCATGCCGCAAGGTTCGACCCTTTGCATGTACGGCTATTTCGACACAGGTCCAATGCAGTTTGAACCACAAAAGCTGTTTAATGGCTGGAAAGTCGATTATTTCGAAACCGAATACTATCTGGCGTCGCTGTCGTTGTTATCCCGCTACCGGCTTAGCCGGGAGGTCGTTAACAACATCAATGGCCTGTTTCAGCCAAGAATCCATAAAACGTTTGCTCTGAAAGACGCTCTACAGGCTTACACGTACTACAGCCAGAACATGACTGCAGGAAAAGTCCAGATTGTGGCCGATCCATCGCTGTAGCCGAGCAGGGTGAACGGAGGCTGGCTGTTACAGCGGATGGCAGAGAGTAGCCGGCGCCTTGGGCCGGCAATCCCGTCGGCGGGCCGCGGCCTTGCATTGATCTCTTTCATCTCAATCTGGGCATTTCGCAGCGAAATGACCATACTCGCTACCCCCAGGGATAATGAGTATGGTCGCGTGCCGTTGCTATATCGTGGTGGCGCATAAGGTGGTCTGGCTCCCGTAACAAGCCATGTTTTCGTTACCCTGAGCCTCTACCCCATGTGAAGTCTTAAGAAAGGCAGGATTTCCTCCATGGCGAGCCCGACCGGTTCCGGATTATCGTACAGGTCGTAATGTGACCAATCTTCCAGCTCCACGATTTTACGATCCTTTGATGCAGTGGAGCGTCCATAGATCTCTTTGCCATCACGGTAGGCACCAAAGGCGCCCACTTTTTGTCCGACGACGACCATGATGGGTTGAGTCATCAGCAGCTCAGCAAAACCGAAGGCATCCCAACCCAGCGTATTCTGAGCGTGTGAGAACAACATTCGGGTGGCACCACCAGGTTGCTGGCCTCTGGGGGTCTTGTAGTACTCCGTTGCCTCAAACACGTCCCGTTCAGTCAGGCCATTCTCTTTGGCAAACTCGACGCTGGGCGGGAGCAATTCATTCACCTGCAACTCGCCTCCGCGGGCCTCAAGGGTGCGTTGTGCCGCCATTGCCTCCAGGGCGCCAATGGGATCGAATTCGGTAAAGGCTTCGCGAAACAGGCGGCCAAGATTGACCGGTGTGATACCCACAACCGCCTTGATACGCTTTTCGGTCATGGCGGCATTGAGGACGTACCCACCACCGCCGCAGACACCAATAACGCCGATGTGGTCAGCATCCACGTAGGGCAGGGTGACCGCATAATCGATCACATGGCTGATGTCTTCTACCCGCTGAGTCGGGTCTTCAACCCAGCGGGGCGACCCGCCAGATTCGCCCTGATAGGACGCGTCGTAGGCAATGACCACATAACCTGCTTCCGCCAGTGCCTTGCCATACACCGCACTTGAGGTTTGCTCCTTGCAACTGCCGAAGGGATGAACGCTCACGATAGTGGGATACGACCCTGCCTTGTCGAAATCTGGCGGATAGAGAATCAGCGCTGAAATATCCCAGGCCATATCAGCGTTTCGAAAGTTGACCTTCTCCATGGTGTGCTCCTTTTCAATTCTGTTTGCAGGGGAGCCAGGTTGGCTTGTCTCCCCATTAAAATGACAACTCTCAGATTGTCGTGAGGGCTTACAAAGTGCGGGTAAAGAACGGCGCCAGCACCGATACCGCTTCATTCACATAGTTGTCCTTGTCATAGAGGGACATGTGATTCGCGCCTTCGACGACATGGAAACTCTTGTCGGTGCTGGCGACGCGGTTGAACAGGTCGTCACTCATCCACTTGCTGCCCGCCTGGCTACCGGCGACCACCTGCAGAGGTTGGGTGAAGAACGCTTCAGCCTTATGGAAGGCATCGTAGGTAATGATCTGGTTCAGGCTGCGGGCGGTAGCAAAGCCGGGGGCGGTCGGGTACTGGCACCGATCCGTGTGGTAGTACTCCCAGGCTTCACGGAGCTCCTCATTGGGCGCATCTTCTTCACGCAGTGGCGCCAGGGGAATAGTGGCAATATCCGCATCACTGGCATCGGAGGTACGGGCATCTGAGCCGCCCTGAATGACAGGCATGGCATCGGCGTCCTTGATGTCATTTTCCCAACCATTACGGAACATCTGGCCGATATTCACCAGGCTGACGGTCCCTACAGCTTTGATACGGCGATCATTAATGGCCGCATTCGCGGTATAGCCAGCACCGGCACAAATTCCCATGGCACCAATGCGATCATTGTCCACATAGGGCAGGGTAGTCAGATAGTCGATGACGGCACTGACGTCTTCAGTACGAATATGGGGGTTTTCCAGCTGACGAGGCTCGCCGGTGCTCTCACCTTGGTAAGACGCATCGTAGGCGATGGTCACAAATCCTTGTTCAGCCAGTTTTTTTGCATACAGGCCTGCTGTCTGCTCTTTAACCCCACCGCCAGGGTGGGATACGACCACCGCAGGATAGCTTTTGCTTTCATCAAAACCTTCCGGGAAGTTCAGGACGGCGGACATGCTGATGTTCTGACCGTTCAGATTAGGGAAATTAACCTTTTTCATCACAAGCCCCTCTTTTGGATTGGGTGGTGTTCATCTTCAGGACGATGTGTAGCGCATGAATTCAGTCTCCACTCATGCCGCCCTGATTTGTATCCACTATCCCGCATGGCCTGATTCGGCGCTTGTCCGAATTGACGCAATAATTGCCCATTTCAACAAAATCATGGCGTAGCTACTGGCGTCCCATCCGCTTCTGGTTACACTGAACCCATCACAACCAAGGGCAGGATGAGCATGACATCAGCGCCGGACAACGATCAGCCGTTGTTGGCTCGACTAGAGGCAAAGCTGCTGGCGATTGCCAAAACCGAAGGGGATTTCACTACCGCGATTCCCGCCCTGACGGTGCATCGTCGCAATTCGGTGACTGAGCCCATGCCGTGCATTTACTCATTGGGGCTGGCCATCACGGTTCGCGGCGGCAAGCAGGTAACCTTTGGTAACGAGGTGTTCAACTACGAACCCGGCGAGGCATTATTGGCCTCCGTGGATATGCCGGCCGTTTCCCGGGTTACACGTGGGTCGGCAGCAGAACCCTACATGGGCATCATGCTGTGCCTGGATACACGCATGGTGCTGGAGATGGCGGCCCAACTTCCATTGCGCAGAAACCGCAAAGGGGCCAGTCAAATCGGCATTCGCACCCACAAGCTGGATCCTGCGATATTGGACGCGATTACGCGGTTGGTGGATGTGAACGCCCAACCTGCACTTTGTCAGGCTGTGGCGCCGCTGATTCAGCGTGAGATTATCTGCCGCATTCTTGTCAGTGATTGTGGCCCCGCCTTTCTCTCACTGAATGAGGGCGCTAACCCCGGTCGGCAAATTGCATCCTGTATGGCATGGATGAAGCAGAACTATATGGAATCCGTGAGCATTGAATCCCTGGCCGAGCAGGCTTTCATGAGCCCCACCTCCTTCCGGCAGCATTTCAAGGCGGTCGCGGGCATGAGCCCCCTGCAGTATCTCAAAAATGTTCGTCTTCAGGAGGCGAGGGTGCTGATGCTCAATGAAGGGGCAGAGGCGGGGGCGGCCGGGCTGAAAGTCGGCTATGAGAGTGTGTCCCAGTTTAATCGTGAATACTCCCGTCTATTTGGTGCACCACCTTTAAGGGATGTAAAGCGCGTGCGCGAGCAGCAAGTTCTTGTCCAGCATAAACCGGAGGGAGAATAGCATGGGCTGATGCAAGGGAAGGCAGGGCTCAGCAAAGGCGGGTGATTTATCGCCCCCTGTTGGCTCTTTTTTATTCGTTGAATAGATCGGCGTGGGTGCCGGCGCGGGCGAGTTGCAGTTCGCTGCCGTCGATCCTGTAGATCAATATCCAATCGGGTTCGATGTGGGCGTCCCGGAAGCCCTCCCAGTTGCCTCTTAGGGAATGGTCTTTGTAGCGCTGGGGCAACGCCTTTTCCTCGATAAGCAACATCAGCAGGGCGCGGAGCTTGGTTCAGCATGTCAAAGCCCTGGATCGTCGAAAAGCTCGTCGGCGCTATCGAACCGCTTGCCTTTCCCGGAGTCCAGTTCCCGCATGGCGTTCTGTGTGGTTTTGTTGGGCACGGTCACGGCAAAGGGCAGGCGCTCTTCATCCGCCACGCGCAGCATCAACAGCCGAATCGCGTCGGAAACGCTGAGGCCCATGCGTTCCAGCGCGGCAGTGGCGCGTTCCTTGGTTTCCGTGGATATCCGGGCCCGTACATAGGTGTCGGCACGCATTGCTGGATCTCCTGTGGGTGTGTAGTCCAATTGTGGTCACATTCGACCGAGTGGCAAAGTCAGAGTTCCAGGGCGTGTCCTAGCTCCTATTTAACATAACATACATTACACCCAATTATAGATGGCATCATGCCACCCGGTGATTCTTGTCTAGTTCTGCTAATGATTGTGAGAAGCGTTATCATTATTGACCGTTGGGCGATCCCCACCGATAATCCCTACCCCTCTCGATAAAGAACCATGACGCGCCGGTTTGGCTCTCTTGGTACGCCATGGGTTCTTCACCTTCTGGGGTTCAAAAATGACTGACAGCAACAGCGCGGCCCGGGGCAAAGCAAATCGACTACGCTGCCAATGGACCACGACGGCCCTGCTATGCGGCACGACACTGGCTATTGTCCCCGTGATCGGGAACGCCCGGGAGGCCGGTGGGAACGAGGATGAAACGGTATATCGGCTCGCCCCCATTATCGTCAACACACAGGCAATAGCGCCGGATGATGACGCCAATTCCATTGTCGCCCGGGAGCTATGGGTCGGGGGCAAGGTAGCAACCAGCATCCTCGACACTCCCGCCTCGGTGTCAGTCATCACGGAGAAAGAGATTGAGCAGCGCAACGCCAGTACCACCGAGGAAGTCCTTCAATATACGCCCGGGGTCATCACCGATTACTACGGTACTGACGACCGTAACGATTATTTCAAAATCCGGGGATTCCAGGCCACTACCTACCGCGACGGGATGACACTGGGGTCGATGCGCGGTGTGCGCGAGGAACCCTACGCCTACGAGCGCATTGAAGTGTTGCGTGGGGCCAACTCCACCCTGTTCGGTCCGGCGGATCCCGGAGGTTCGGTCAACTTCGTGAGCAAACGGCCGAAATTTTACCGCTTTGGCGAAGGTTACCTGGGTTATGGCTCCTTTAACCACAAAGAGGCCGGCATCGATGTGGGGGATGCCCTGGATGCTGGCGAGACACTGGCCTATCGCTTCACCGGCAAATTCCAGGATGCCGATCGTGAATACGATCATTCGAAGGACAACAATCAGTTCTTCATGGGAGCGCTGACCTGGGAGCCCACCGCCTTTACCTCGGCCACATTGATTCTGGATTATCTGAAGCGTGATAACACGCCCAATAGTGGCGGTTATCCGCTGGACCGGGAATACGATCGCAGCGACTTCTTTGGGGAGCCGGATTTCAACTATCACGATGTCGAGCGTACCAGCATGACCGGACAGCTCACCCATGACTTCAGTAATGGACTCACCTTGCGAGGGAATCTGCGCTACAGCGATCTGACCGACGACTTTGGTTATGTCTATCTGACGGATTCCGCCGCCCGAACAGATACGATAGTGGATCGGGATTATTTCGGCACCAACAGCAAAGTGCATGAACTGATCGGCAACGTTATCTTGCAATACGATGTCAGCTTCGATTACATCGACAGCAGCACCTTGCTGGGCGTCGAATATCGGGACGCTTCGACGGACGATAGCTCCTTCTATGGGGACGCGGAACAAATCGATATTGCAAATCCGGTTTATTCCGGGGCTCCGAGTGATCTGGATATCTACAGCGTCAACAAACAGGATTACACCACCCGGTCCGTCTTTCTGACACAGAATCTGTCTTTCCATGACCGATTCGTTATCACAGCCGGGGTTCGCAACGACTCGATGGATCTTTCCAGCGAGGGCTCATCCTATGGCACCGTGTTCGATGACAGCGACGACTTTTCGGAGACGTCGATACGTGGAGCCCTGACCTATAAAGTCAATGATGAGTTTTCGACTTACGTCAGCTATGTGGAATCGGTCGCCCCACCCTCCATCGGCGTCAAGCCGGAGCGTGGTGAGCAGCACGAGATTGGCGTGAAATATGCTCCCGCGGGTCTGAACGCCTTGTTCTCGGCAGCGGTTTACGAGCTGAACAAAGACGACGTCACCATTGCGGTGGTACAGGACAACGGCACCATCGAGCGCGAAACCATTGGCGAATCCCGTGTGCGCGGTCTTGATCTGGAAGCGAAAGTCGAACTCACCGATAACCTGAGTCTGACCGGGGGTTACTCCTACATAGAACCGGAGGTGATCCGTGGCACGCTTCGGGATGGTTCCTCACTGGAAGGAAACGACTTCGCTATTGCTCCGAACCATACCGCTACGCTCTGGGGGCACTATACTTTCCCGGATACCGGAATGAGCTTTGGCCTCGGTGCTCGTCACACCGGTTCCTATTACTTTGATGCGGCCAATACCTCCAGGAGCGATTCTGAGACGCTCTTCGACGCGTCTCTTGGCTACCAGTTCATTAACAACATCAGTGTCGCCGTCAATGTCCACAACCTGCTTGATGAGCAACATGTGGTTGGATCAGGCACAGCGAACTACTACAACCCGGGCCGCCAAATCGCGGCGAAAGTAAGCTATCGATGGTAATGTCGACAGGCCGCCCTCACGGGGGCGCTGTCTGGCGGGTTTGCTGCGGCTAGCGCTTTGCACCGCTTCAGGGGCACCCTGGCCATTGGGGATCGCTTTCGGTCGGATAATCTTTGCAATGGTGCATCATGTCGTGGAATCGTCAATCGGATTGGACGCCTGCCTTTCGGGCTGGCTTTGTCGGGCTGTTGTTGTTGTCGCTGTGGGAGTCGGCCCGGGCAAGGGAGCCGGTATCACTGGTGACGGTGACCCCGCGGCATCTGGAGGAACGCCTGCCGTTGACCGGTACGCTCACCGCTGACCGGGCCGCCCGCCTGTCCACTTCCGTGGCCGGGCTGGTTATCGCTTTGCAGGCGGATGTTGGTGATCAGGTTAAACAGGGGCAGGTACTGCTGGAGCTGGACGGTGAGTTGAATCGTCTGGCTCTGGCCGGCGCGTCGGCGGCGGCCGAGGAAGCCGAAGCGCGGCTGGCGGATGCCCGGCGCCGTTTTCAGGAGGCGAGCACACTGGTGGCCAGGCGCAGCATTGCCGCCAGTGAGGTGCGTGGCCTGGAGGCCGAGGTGGCGATGTCCCAGGCGGCACTTGCCAGCGCGCGCGCCGAGCAACGGCGTCAACATGCCCTCCTCGCCCGCCATGTTCTCAAAGCACCGTTCGATGGCGTCATCAGCGCCAAGCAAAGCGAGATCGGCGAATGGGTGACGCCGGGTACCGCGGTGCTCGAGTTGGTCAGTCCGCAACAGGTGCACGCGGACCTGGCAGTGCCACAGGAGTATTATCCGCGCGTATCCGGCGAAAGCCGGGTGGAACTGCGGCTGGGCGGTGACGCCGGTCCCGCCTACCCGGCCACCATTGCCGCCATCGTGCCGGTCAATGATCCAAATGCCCGCACCTTCCTGATCCGCGCCACCCTGACCAGCACGGCAGAGGGGGCGAGCCTGCCGCCGGTGACGCCGGGTATGTCGGTGCGCGCCAGCCTGTTTCTGAGCGCTGCCGAACCACGATTGGCGGTACCCAGGGATGCACTGGTGCGTTATCCGGATGGCCGCGTTTCGGTCTGGGTGGCTGAGGACGGCGCGGACGGTGCTCTGGTCGCCCGAGAACAGCGCCTGCGCGTCGGTGACGGGCTGGGCGACTGGGTAGCGGTGCAGGAAGGTCTGAGCGACGGTGATCGAGTGGTAGTGCGCGGCAATGAGAGCCTGCGCGACGGCCGGGAACTGGACGTACGGGACTGAGGCGGCGCTGTGTTCGAGAAAATCGTCCGTAATGGCACTTTGATGACGGTGGTGGTGTTGATCATCACTCTTCTCGGGGTGCTGGCCGCGTTGCGCATTCCGGTGCAAATGATTCCGGATCTGGAAGTGCGCACGGTCACCGTGCTGACCCAGTGGCCCGGCGCCACGCCGCAGGACGTGGAAAAGGAAATTCTGATTGAGCAGGAGGAATACCTGCGCAATGTGCCGAATCTACGGCGGCTGACGTCGATGGCCAGTACCGGTATCGCCGAGGTCGAGCTGGAATTTCCGTTTGGCGTCGACATTACCGAAATCCTGATTCGGGTGAACAACGCGCTCAGCCAGGTGCCCTCCTACCCGGACAACGTGGATCAGCCGATCATTCTGTCCAGTTCGTTTTCCGCCAACGCCTTTATGTACTTTCGGGTTTCACCATTGCCGGGCAATCCGAAGGATCTTGACCTGGATTTGATGCGGGATTTCATCGACGACAATGTCCGTACCCGCATGGAAAGCGTGGCTGGTGTCTCTCAGGTGGAACTGCGCGGCGGCGCTGAGCGGCAGATCCGGGTGCTGCTCGATCCGCAAAAGCTGGCTGAACGCGGCCTCACCGTCACCGAGGTGCGGGAGGCCATGCGTCAGCGCAACCGGGATGTGTCCGGCGGTGAAGTGGACAGCGGCAAGCGCCGTTATCTGCTGCGGACAGTTGGCCGTTTCGAGCAGGTGCCGGAGATGCTGGATCTGGTGCTGGCGCGGCGCGGTGATGGTGTGATCCGGCTGCGCGATGTGGCCACCGTGGAGCTGGACCACTTCCCTATTGACGTCATCAGTTCGGTCAACGGCGAGCCGGTGATTGGTCTGGCGGTGCGTCGCGAGACCGGCTCCAACGTTATCGATATCAAGTACGCCATGTTCGATCAGATGGCACTGATCAACCAGGAAGTGCTGGAGCCCGCCGGCCTGCGCATGGCGTTGATTTCGGACGATGCCCGCTATGTCGAGGCGTCGGTCGCCAACGTCTGGTTCAATCTGGCCCTCGGCGCGATTCTGGCCACGGTGGTGATGTTTCTGTTTTTGCGCTCGGTGCGGATTACCGCGGTCGGCGTCATCGGTATTCCGATTTGTACCATCGCCGCGTTTCTGGGGTTGCTGTTGGCCGGACGTACCATCAATGTGATTTCCCTGGCCGGCGTGGCGTTCGCCATTGGCATGACGCTGGATAACTCCATCGTCGTGCTGGAGAGCATCGAGATTGAGCGGCGGCGCGGGCTGGATCGTTTCCGGGCATCGGTGGCTGGTGTCCGCAAGGTGTGGCCGGCGGTATTGGCCTCGACACTGACCACGGTGTTGGTGTTTTTGCCGGTAGTGTTCATTCAGCAGGAGGCCGGGCAGCTGTATTCCGACATCGCCATCGCCGTCTCCGCGTCGATTCTGGTGTCCATGCTGGTGGCGATGACGGTCATTCCTACCCTGGCGGCGCGTCTGGATTTTGGCGCGGTGTTCGAGCATCAGGGACAGGACAGCCGTTGGCTGCGCATCCTGCACCGTTGTTCGGACGGGCTCAGTGCCAGCCGTCCGCGCCGGATCGGTGTGATCGGCGGCACCGTGCTGCTCGGTGGTTTGATTCTGGCGCTGCTCACGCCACCGGCGGAGTATCTGCCGGAGGGCGAGGAAGCCAAGGTATTCGCCAACATGAACGCGCCGCCAGGGTATAACCTCAATGCCATGGCGGAAATCGGCGAGGAAGTGCAGGCGATTTTCCTGCCGCTGGTGGGCGAAGACCCGGCTCGCTGGGAGGCCGGGGAGTTGCCGGCGCCGCCGATTCAGTATCTCAACTTTTACGTGGAGCCCACCGGCCTGTTTCTGATCGCCGAGCCGATGAGCCCGGCGCATATGGAACCGTTGATGGACGCCATTACCGACGTTTACCAGCGCTACCCGGGAATGCGCGCCTTCGCCTCACGGGGCTCGATCATTTCCAGCAATGACGGCGGCACACGCAGCGTCAACCTGGATATCTCCGGCAATGATCTGGCCATGCTCTATGAAGTGGCCCTGGCGGCGTACCGGCGTGCCGAAGAAGTACTCGAGCAGCCGCGCATTCAGTCGCAACCCTCCAGTTTGTCGCTGGCGCAACCGATGCTGGAGGTACGCCCGGACTGGGAACGGGCGGCGGAACTGGGGATGAGCGCCGAAAGCCTGGGCTACACCGTTGCCGCGCTCACCGATGGTGCTTTCATGGATGAATTTTTCCTCGGCGACGACAAGGTCGATATCTATGCATACAGCAATGCCGGCATCGATCCGGCCCTGGATGCACTGCCCTCGCTGCCGGTGCATACCCCGCTGGGAGTGACGGTACCGTTGTCCTCGCTGGCGACGCTGGTGGAAACCGTGGACACCAGCCTGGTACGCCGCATCAATGGACGGCGAACGGTGACCCTGAACATTATCCCGCCCCGTGATGTGCCGCTGGAAACCGGGGTTGCCCTGGTGCGTGAGCGGGTGATCGGCGATCTGCGCGACGAAGGCCGGATTCCGGCCGGAGTCACCGTGGACATTTCCGGCGCCAGCGATCAGATGGACGCCACCCGTGAAGCGCTGGCCGGTAACTACATCGTGGCGCTGGCGCTGATCTACTTGCTGCTGGTGGCAATCTTCACCCATTGGGGTTACCCCCTGCTGATCATGACCACGATTCCGGTAGGTATTGCCAGCGGCATTCTCGGTCTGGCGTTACTGAACGGGTTTGGCGCGCTGTTGCCGTTGATCGGGCTGGCACCGGTGCGGCAATCCTTCGATATGATCTCCATGCTCGGCTTCCTGATTCTTATGGGCACCGTGGTCAACAACCCGATCCTGATCGTGCACGAGGCGCTGACCAATCGCCGTCTCGGGCTCGACGCCACTGAAGCGATCAGCAACGCGGTGCGCTCGCGCCTGCGTCCGATCGCGATGACCACGATCACCACGGTATGCGGTCTGGCACCGCTGGTGCTGCTGCCCGGTGAAGGCACCGAGCTGTACCGTGGCGTCGGTGCCATTGTACTGTTCGGTTTGCTTGGCACCGCTTTGGTTACCGTTACTTTCCTGCCAGCGTTGACCGTTTCGGTACTGCGCTTGACTCGCCCCGCCGGGACCAATGCCTGATTGCCCCCATCCCGGCCCGAAAAGGCCGGGATTTCAACCTCCCGCCAGCTTCTATTGATGTATATCAAGGGTAGCTTTGGCGCCGCCTGATACCTTGCACACGCCTCAATCTGCAAGGACAACACCATGCAAGACGCCGCTGCGCCGCCGGCGTACCACTACCATGTGGTTCGCCAATTCACTGTCATGACCGTGGTTTGGGGGGTCGTGGGCATGTTCGTGGGGGTTTGGATCGCCGCGCAACTGGCCTGGCCTGCCTTGAACTTTGATTTGCCCTGGCTGAGTTTCGGCCGCCTTCGCCCGTTGCACACCAACGCCGTGATCTTCGCTTTCGGCGGCTGTGCTCTGATCGGCACCTCCTTGTATGTGGTGCAGCGCACCTGCCAAACCTCGCTGGCATTGCCCCGACTGGCGTCCTTCGTGTTCTGGGGCTACCAGGCGGTCATCGTGCTGGCCGCGGTGAGTCTGCCTCTGGGATTCACCAGTGCCAAGGAATACGCGGAACTGGAGTGGCCCATCGATATTCTGCTGGCGCTGGTCTGGGTGGCCTACGCGGTGGTCTTTTTCGGTACCATCGCGAAACGGCGTACCGGGCACATTTACGTGGCCAACTGGTTCTATGGCGGCTTCATTCTGGCGGTGGCGCTGTTGCATATCGTTAACAGCGCCGCCGTGCCGATTTCCCTGACCAAGTCCTATTCGGCCTACGCCGGTGCCATCGATGCCATGGTGCAGTGGTGGTACGGCCACAACGCCGTGGGCTTTTTCCTCACCGCCGGCTTCCTCGGCATGATGTATTACTACGTGCCGATTCAGGCTGAACGTCCGGTCTATTCCTATCGTTTGTCCATCGTTCACTTCTGGGCGCTGATCGCGGTGTATATGTGGGCCGGGCCGCACCATCTGCACTATTCCTCCCTGCCGGATTGGGCCCAGTCCGTGGGCATGGTGTTCTCCATTGTCCTGCTGGCGCCCAGCTGGGGCGGCATGATCAACGGTGTCATGACGCTGTCCGGCGCCTGGCACAAGCTGCGTGACGATCCGATTATCCGCTTCCTGATCGTCGCCCTCTCCTTCTACGGCATGAGCACCTTCGAAGGGCCGCTGATGTCGATCAAAACGGTCAACGCGCTCAGCCACAATACCGACTGGACCATTGGTCACGTGCACGCCGGCGCCCTGGGCTGGGTGGCGATGATCTCCATCGGCGCGCTTTATGTCATGACGCCGCGTCTGTTTGGCCGCCAGCGCATGTATTCGGTGAGCTGGATCAACGTGCACTTCTGGCTTTCCACCATTGGCACGGTGCTTTACATCGCCGCCATGTGGGTGTCCGGGATCATGCAGGGTCTGATGTGGCGGGCGGTCAACGACGACGGCACCCTCACCTACAACTTCGTTCAGGAACTGGTGGAACGGCAGCCCTTCTACATCGTGCGCCTGCTTGGCGGCGTGGTGTTCCTGGTCGGCATGTTGCTGATGGCACTCAATGTCTATCTCACCATTCGCGGCACCCGTGATGACGCCGGTGAAGACAATCGTCTGGCCCTTGCCTACTAGGAGATCAACGATGGCAAACCGACACGCCGTAATCGAAAAGAACGTGGGCCTGCTGATCGTGCTGATTCTGGTGGCGGTGAGTTTTGGCGGGCTGGCCGAGATCGTGCCGCTGTTCTGGCAGAAATCCACCACCGAGCCGATGTCCACTTTGCGGCCCTACGATGCCTTGGAAATGGCCGGCCGCGACATCTATATCCGGGAAGGCTGCCATGTATGCCACACCCAGATGGTGCGGCCGCTGCGCGCGGAAACCGAGCGGTTCGGGCCGTACAGCGTGGCCGGAGAAGATGTTTGGGAGCATCCATTCCTGTGGGGGTCCAAGCGTACCGGTCCGGATCTGGCACGGGTGGGGCTGCGCCCGATCACCGAGCAATGGCATCGCGAGCACCTGCGTGATCCGCGCGCGGTGGTGCCTGAGTCCAATATGCCGGCCTACCCCTGGCTGCAAAACACGCCGGTGGATTGGAAGCACATGGAACGCACGCTGAGTGTGTTCAAGGACATTTTCGGCGTGCCCTACAGCGAGCAGGACGTGGCCGAGCAGATGGAAAAGGTAAACGGTGAATGGGCCGATGCCAGCGAGGAAGACGCGCTGGTGGCCTACCTGCTCTCCCTTGGGCAGGCCCGTAAGGAGGTCCGCGAATGACCTATCACAGCGTTCTGACCGTACTGTTTTTCCTGGCGTTCCTCGCGCTGGTGGCCTGGGTCTACCGGCCCGGCCGCAAACAGCAATATCAGGAACTGGCGCAACTGCCGGTACGTGATGATCAACAGGCCCGGGCCGGGAGCGACGGGGAGCAAGGCCATGAGTGATTTCTGGAGCGGTTACATCATTTTTATCGTGGTACTGAATCTGGTGGGGTGCGCGGTGCTCTTGTTCGCCAACTCCCGCCTGTCCGCCGAGGAGGCGCGCCAGGACACCACCGGTCACAAGTTCGACGGCATCGAGGAGCGAAACCAGCCGCTACCCCGCTGGTGGCTGTTTCTGTTCATCGGCACTTTGGTTTTCGCCGCGGGCTATCTGGTGCTCTACCCCGGCCTGGGCCGGTTCGGCGGCCTGCTGAACTGGACCAGTGTCACTCAGTGGGAACAGGAAGTGGCGCTGATGGAAAAAAGCAGCGAGCCGTTGTTCAAGGAATTCGCCAAGGTGCCGGTGGATGAGCTGGCCCACTACCCTGAAACCCGTGACGTTGGCGGCCGGCTGTTCGCGCAGAACTGCGCCATCTGCCACGGCTCCGATGCGCGCGGCGCGCGCGGCTATCCCAACCTCACCGATGGTGACTGGCTCTACGGTGGTTCGCCCGACGCCATCGTGCAGACCATTACCAGCGGACGCCGCGGCACCATGACGCCGATGGCGGCGGCCATTGGCAACACCGACGAAGCGGTGCGGGACATGGCCATGTATGTGCAAACCCTCAGCCGGCCCGACCTCAAGGACAAGCCCGAGTATCGTGACGCGGCCGAGCGAGCCGAGCCTCGATTCCAGGTGTGCGAGGCCTGTCATGGCGCCGACGCCACGGGCAACCAGATGATTGGCGCCCCCAACCTTACCGATGGTATCTGGCTCTATGGGGCCCGTCTGGAGGACATCGAGAGCACCATCCGGGAAGGCCGTCAGGGGCATATGCCCGCCCACGAAGGGGTTTTGACGCCGGAACGCATCCACGTGCTGGCCGCCTACGTCTACAGCCTCTCCATGGAGACCGAGGAGTAGTCAGAATGTCGAAAACGGAGCGCATCCCGGTTCATTCCGAAGACATCGGCGACGGTCGCTCGGTGGCGTTGTACGCCAAACGCGAACGGATTCAGGCCAAGCATGTGTCCGGCCATTACCAGCGCCTGCGCGACCTCGGGCTGAGTATGACCATGGGGCTGTATCTGATACTGCCCTGGGTGCAGTGGCAGGGGCGGCAGGCGGTGCTGTTCGACCTGCCCCATCGCAGTTTCCACATCTTCGGTATCACCTTCTGGCCGCAGGATTTCCTGTTCCTCGCCTGGGCGTTGATGCTGGCCGCGTTCGCTCTGTTCTTCTTTACCGTTCTGGCCGGGCGGGTCTACTGCGGTTATGTCTGTCCGCAGACCACCTGGACCCGTTTCTTCATGGGGATCGAGCGGATATTCGAGGGCGACCGGCATCAGCGTATGAAGCTCGACAAGGCGCCGTGGTCATTCAATAAACTCTGGCGCCGCACCGGCAAGCACCTGTGCTGGTTGCTGCTGGGGCTGATTACCGGCCTGACCTTTGTCGGTTACTTCACGCCGATACGTGAATTGGTGCCGGCTTTCCTCACCGCTCAGGTGGGCGGCTGGGCGCTGTTCTGGATTGGCTTCTTCACCATCGCCACCTACGGCAACGCCGGATTCCTGCGTGAGCAGGTATGCCTCTATATGTGCCCCTACGCCCGTTTCCAAAGCGTGATGTTTGATCGTGACACGCTTATCGTGTCCTACGACACCGCCCGGGGCGAACCCCGTGGCCGTGGCTCCCGCAAAAAGCAGGCCGCCCCCCTGGCCGGTGATTGCGTGGACTGCAGCCTGTGCGTGCAGGTCTGCCCCACCGGTATCGATATTCGCGATGGCCTGCAGTACGAATGCATCACCTGCGCTGCCTGTATCGACGCCTGCGATCAGGTGATGGATCGCGTCAACAAACCTCGCGGACTGATTCGTTACACCACTGAAAACGCTCTTGCCGGCGGCCGTCATCAAGTACTGAGGCCACGACTGATCGGTTATGGTGTGGTGATTTCCCTGTTGTCGCTGGCGTTTGTCTGGGCGTTGTATAGCCGGGTGCCGCTGCAGGTGGATGTATTGCGTGACCGTAACCAACTCTACCGCCTCACCAGCCTGGGCGAGGTGGAAAACAGCTACCGCCTGGAACTGCTGAACAAGGACCAGCACAGCCACCGCTATCGCGTCTCTCTGGAGGCGCCGGAAGGTCTGGAACTGGTCCATGGCGAAATGACCGTGACGCTGGAGGGCGGACAACACCGAAGCCTGCCCGTCACCGTCAGCTACGATCCCTATGTCACCGATCTGGACAGCCGGACCATCTGGTTCCGGGTGCGGGATCTGGATGTGCCTGATCTGGAGGTGCGCCATGAATCACGCTTCATCGCTCCATGATGTCCCCCTGCCCTGGTATCGCTACCCGTTGGTGTGGCTGGTTATTCTGATCCCGCTGTCCTCGGTGGTGGGGGGCATGGTCACCCTGACTCTGGCGATACGTCATGCCGACGCCACCGTGGCGGACGACTGGTATCAACAAGGCAAGGCCATCAACCGTTCCATGGCCGATCTGGATCAGGCCCGCCGGCTGGGTCTGGAACCGCGATTGTACGCCGGTGAACCGGCCCGTCTGCAACTGACCAGCAAAGTGCCCATGCCCTGGCCCGAACGGTTGCAAGTGGCGTTCCGTCATCCGACCTTCGCGGAGCGCGATTTTGCCATGATATTCCATCATCAGGGGGGAGGCCGTTATCGGGCCGACAGCGGCGTTCTGGCGGCGAACGATCACTGGGTGGTGACGGTGACGCCGGAACAGGGGCATTGGCGATTGCGTCAGCGGCTGCAGCCTCTGCGGGACGCGCCATGAGCACGGCCTGCTGGCACTGCGGTGAAGGCGTTGGTGTCTCGCCTTTCGTCGCCCGTACCCCGGATGGCGAAAAGCCCACCTGCTGTCCCGGTTGTGCCGCCGCGGTGGAAATGATTCATCGTCTAGGGCTGGAAGACTATTACGCTATCCGCAGCAAGAACGCGCCCTTGGTGGCCGGCGAGGAATCGGAGCGCACCCTGGCGCTGTTCGATATGCCGCAATTGCTGGCCGCCCACATCCAGGAACAGGATGATCGGCGCCGCCTGCGGCTGCGGGTCTCCGGGCTCACCTGCGCGGCTTGCTGCTGGTTGATTGAAAAGGTGGTGATGGGGCTCCCCGGGGCCCGTTCGGTTCAGGTCAATCTGGCCAGCATGCAATTGACCCTGGACTATGACGCCGCCGAACCCCGGTTCCCCAGCGCCGCCGTGCGGCGCATTCTGGAGTTGGGCTACCGGGTCGCCTTGCCGGGTGATCCCTCCTGGGAGGGCCATCTGCAGAGAGAACGGCGGTGCTTGCTGGGGCGGCTGGCATTGGCCGGCCTCGGGGCGATGCAGGCCATGATGTATTCCGCGGCCCTTTATATCGGTGTGTTTGAAGGCACGGACCGTATTTACCAGGATCTGTTCCGGCTGGCCGGCCTGCTGGTGGCCACCCCGGTAGTGTTCTACTCCGGCTGGCCCTTTTTCCAGGGCGCCTGGCGCGGCCTCAAAGCGCGCCGCCCGACCATGGATGTGCCAGTGGCCCTGGCGCTGTTGTTGGCCTGGGGCGGTTCGTTGGTGGTGATGGCCAGCGGTGGTGAGCATGTTTACTTCGATTCCGCCGCCATGTTCGTGTTCTTCCTGCTGCTCAGCCGCTGGCTGGAACTGCATCAGCGTCAGCGCATCCAGCGTTCCTGGCAGCAGTTGCAGGACACTCTGCCCTTGGTGGTCCGGCGGCTGGATGGCACCGGTAGTGGAGACTGGGTGGCCACCGCCCAGCTGTGCGCCGGCGATACCGTACGTGCCAGTCAGGGGGAAACCGTGCCGGTGGACGGGATTATTCGCGACGGCGAGGCCCGCCTTAACGAAGCGGCCCTGACCGGCGAATCCCTGCCACGCACCCGCGCCATTGGTGATTCGGTGCAAGCCGGGGGGCGAATTCTGGAAGGCAGTGTCGATATCGAAGCCACCAGCGCCGCCGACAGCAGCCTGGTGGCGCGCATTGGTGAACAAGTGGCGCGCGCACAGGAAGAGCGGGTAACCGTGGTACGCGACTGGCAGAGAGTGGCGCCCTGGTTCACCGTCGCGGTACTGGTATTGTCGGCAATCACCCTGATTTTGCATTGGCACCGCGGGCCGGCCCAGGCGTTCGAGCATATGCTGGCCTTGCTGGTGGTGACCTGCCCATGCGCCCTGGCTCTGGCCGTGCCGTTAACGCTTTCCGCCACGCTGGCCCGGGGACTGAAGCTGGGCTTGCTGATTGCTTCCCCCTCTCAGTTTTTATCCTTGCCGGGTATTCGCGGTGTCCTGCTTGATAAAACCGGCACGCTGACCACCGGCCGGTTCCAACGGGTGGAGTGGCGAGAACCGCAATGGCTCACCTCCCTGCCCCGAATCGCGGCCGGGTTGGAGCGGGATCACCCGCACCCGCTGGCGCGCGCTTTTGATGATCTGTCACCGGTGCCGATCGAGGATTTGCGTTTGAGCACTTCCGGAGCCAGCGGCCGTTTCCAGGGCCATCAGTGGGCCATTGGCGGGGCGCCGGAGCTGAGTCGTGGCAGCGAGACTTGTCTGGCCCTCACTCGTGATGGTCGGACGCAGGCGCTGTTCTGGTTGCGGGATCAACCGCGCGAGGAAGCTCCGATGGTACTTGATGAACTGCGTCGGCGGGGCTGGCGGCTGCGCATGGCCAGCGGTGATGCCGTCGAGCCAGTGGCCACGCTGGCTGATGAACTGGGTATTGGCGAAGCCCGCTCGAGATTGACACCTCATGACAAAGCGGCCTGGTTACAGAAACTGGAGCAGCAGGAAGGGCCGCAAATGATGGTGGGGGATGGCATTAACGACGCTCCGGCGTTGTTACGGGCCACGGTATCGGTGGCACCGGCGGCGGCTTCCAGTCTGGCCCGTCGCGCCGCCGGGGTCTATTTGCTCAACGAAGGCCTGCAGGGCGTGGCTGATCTGCCCCGGCTGGCGGATCGCTGCCGGGCGCTGATCCACCAGAACCTGAGCTGGGCTCTCGGCTACAACCTGGTGGCGATTCCTCTGGCCATGGCCGGCTGGATTCCGCCCTGGGCCGCGGCTCTGGGAATGTCCGCTTCGTCACTTCTGGTGACGCTCAACGCCAACAGGATAACCACATGGAAAGCCTGCTCTTGTTGATTCCAGTGGCCTTGCTGTTCCTCGCCGTAGCGGTGTGGGCGCTGTTCAAGGCCTTACGCCAGGGCCAGTTCGAGGATCTGGACCATGCCGCCTGGACGGTGATCTTCGAGGATCGCGAACAGCGCCGCAACGCTGGCAAGGAGGCGGATCATGATCGTTGACCCGCTTACCGTGGCGTTGACCGGTGCTCTCGCTCTCGGCGTCGGCGGAGCCCTCCACTGCGCCGGAATGTGCGGCGGCATCGCCGCCGCCCTGAGTTTCTCGATTCCCGAAGAACGGCGGTGTGGCAGCAGGCTGATCGCCTGGCAGGGACTGTTTGGCAGCGGTCGTCTGTTGACCTACGCGGGTCTGGGGGCGCTGGCCGGAGGTCTTGGCGGTCAATTGAGCAGAAGCTCGGCCGCCGGCGGCTGGCACTGGCCGGCATTGCTGTCGGCGCTGCTGATGGTGTTGCTGACCGCGCATTTCCTGGGGCGCAGCGCGCCAATCCGGGCTCTCGAACGTCTCGGCGCCAGGTTGTGGCGCCGGCTGTCCCCGCTGACCCGCCGCCTGATGCCGGTGGATCATCCGGTCAAGGCGCTGGCGCTGGGGGGGCTGTGGGGCTTCCTGCCATGCGGACTGCTGTATTCCGCCCTGGTGCTGGCCGCTGGCACCGGCGAATGGGGCGATGGCGCTCTGGTCATGGGCATGTTCGGCGCCACTACCCTGCTGCCGGTGGGGGCCGCCGGAGTATTTGGCGGGCAACTGTCGCGGTTGCGGCGGGGGGGCGGCGGCGATGACACTGGTGTTGGCGCTGGTATTTCTTCAACACGGACTGCCCGGAGACGTCCATGTCCATCACCACCCTTGATCTGCATCAAGGTCAACGATGCCAATAGTGGCATGATGCCGCCATTCCCCTTTGGAGCGCTGACATGACGCAATGGAATCCGGATCTGATCCGCCGATTCGGAGGTCCTGGGCCTCGCTACACTTCCTACCCACCGGCCACCCAGTTCCACGAGGAAGTCGGCGAGGAGGACTATCGGCGGGCCGTTGCTCGCGGCAATCAGGCCCGTCGGCCACTGTCGCTGTACTGCCACATCCCATTCTGCGCCACGGTGTGTTACTACTGTGCCTGTAACCGCATCATCACCGGCAACCGGGCCAAGGCCGAGGATTATCTGACCTTCCTGAAGCAGGAAATCAAAGACAAGGCGGCGCTGGTGGACCCGCAGCGGCCCGTGGTGCAGATGCACTGGGGCGGCGGCACCCCCACTTACCTCAGTGACGCGCAGATGACCGAGCTGGTCTATGACCTGGCCCGTCATTTCAACCTGCTCGAAGAGGACCGTGGCGAATACGCCATTGAAGTCGACCCGCGCACGGTGGATCGGGCCCGCCTCGGATTGCTGCGCGGACTGGGCTTCAACCGTCTCAGTATTGGTATTCAGGATCTCGATCCGGTGGTGCAGAAGGCGGTGAATCGGGAACAATCCCTGGAACTGATCACCAAGGTATTCGACGCGGCCCGGGACTTTGGTTTCCAATCCATCAATGCCGACATGATTTACGGTCTGCCCTGGCAGTCTTCTTCCAGTCTGGCCCGTTCCCTGGAACAATTGCTGGCGTTACGCCCGGAGCGCATCTCCCTTTACAACTACGCCCACATGCCGGCGCGGTTCAAGGTGCAGCGCCAGATCCAGGAAAGCGCTCTGCCGAGCCCGGAGGAGAAACTCGCCATGCTGAAACTGGCCGGCGAGACCCTGGAGGAAGCCGGCTATGTGTTGATCGGCATGGACCATTTTGCCTTGCCGGACGATCCCATGGCGGTGGCGCAAGTCAACGGCACTCTGCACCGTAATTTTCAGGGTTACTCACTGCATGGTGATGCGGACCTGCTAGGCATGGGCGTCAGTGCCATCAGCGCTTTCGACGATTTCTACGCGCAAAATCAGAAGATCCTGGGCGCTTGGCAGGAGGCCGTGCAAGAGGGCCGCATGCCGATCGAACGCGGTTTCCTGCTCGACTGGGACGATCGCCTGCGCCGTGACGTGATCATGGGGCTGCTGTGCGATCTGCGGCTGGATCTGGTCGCTTTCCGGCAGCGTTGGGAGGTGGATTTCGCCGATTATTTCAGGGATCAACTGGACGCACTGGAGCAATTCGAAAAATTGGGGCTGATCGATATGAACGGCCCCGTGCTGTTGGTCACCGATGCCGGGCGCCTGGTGGTGCGCGCTCTGGCGATGTTGTTCGACCGCTATGCCGGCACCCCCAACCCACAGCGATTCAGTCGCATTATTTAGCTCGCCGTTACCGATCCGGGAGACCATAATGTCTCAAGCCGTAATTGCAATACGCAGTGTATCCAATATGGAGGTGCGCAGCATGCCTCGTCACGTTTCATGCAACGACTGTAGTCTCAGCCCCATTTGCCTGCCGTTGGCGGTGGCGCCTTCCCAGCTCGACGAACTGGATGGCATCATTCGCCGTGGCCGCCCGCTGAAGCGCGGAGAGCACCTGTTTCGTGCCGCCGCCCCGTTCAGCGCCGTTTATGCCGTGCGCTCCGGCTCACTGAAGACCTATGTCCTCTCCGATGAGGGGGAGGAACAGGTTACCGGCTTCTACTTGCCTGGCGAGATCGTCGGCATGGACGGCATCAGTACCGCGCACCATGTTTCCAATGCCAAGGCGCTGGAAACCGCCACCGTGTGCGAGATTCCCTTCCATCGCCTGGAAGATCTGTCCCAACGCATCCCCTCCTTGCAGCATCACTTCTTCTCGCTGATGAGCAACGAGATCCGCGCGGACCGCGAACTGCACATGCTGTTGAGCAAGAAGAGCGCGGATGACAGAGTGGCTTCTCTACTGTTATCCCTGGCCGCGCGTCAACAGCGCAGGGGCTTGAGCAGCCGCCGCTTCCGCCTGCCCATGTCTCGCTATGACATCGCCAATTATCTGGGACTGGCGGTGGAGACGGTGAGCCGCATTTTCACCCGTTTTCAACAGCAGGATATGCTGCTGGTGGATGGCAGGGATGTGGAAATTGTGGACCGTGAGGCTCTCTGCGGCGGCGGCAGATTACATACGGAGGCACCATGACTATTCCGACCGATGGCATTCTCGTTGTCCTGGACCGCCAACTGATGGCCCCGCAGCCGGCGCTGAAGAAGGGGCGGCTGCTGGCCGCCGCACTGAACTGTCCACTGGTGGTAGCCGTCAATAGCGATTCCTCGGCCATGCGCCGGGCCGTGGGGCTTGACCAGAAACGTCGCCAAACGGCCGAGCAGCAAATCCGCAATGCCTGGGAACGGCGTATACAGGATTTGCTGGCCGACACCGAGGCCACTGTGCATATCACCACGAACAAGGACCAGGATGAGGATTTGCGGCAGACGGTGATCGCCGCCAAACCGCGCCTGGTGGTGGTGCATACCAGCGAGGAAGGCACGCTGCGACGCCATTTGTTCACGCCCCGGGACTGGCTGCTGATCCGCAGGGCGCCCTGCCCGGTGCTTTGCGTACAGGACCGCCCGTGGAGCGAACCGCCAGTGTTTAGCGCGGCGATTGAGCCCGAGGAAGAGGACGAAAGCGGCCTGGATGCCACGGTGTTGGCCGCTGCCCGGGAATGGTCGGCGCCGCTGCGGGCATCACTCAACGCCGTGCATGTGCTGGAACATCCGGATGAAACCTTGTTGTTGGTGGCTGGCGAAGCATTGCCGGAGTACGCCGCCAGTGCCGAGAGCATTCGCAAAAGCCACCGCGAAGCTCTGGACCGCTTCGCCGAACGTCACGGTTTGCCGCTGGAGCGCACGGAAATGCTGGAGGGGCCGATTGCCGGCACTCTGGCGGACTATTGTGAAAACAACGGCACCGATGTGTTGGTGGTGGGAACCGTTCGCCGCAATAAAGTGGAACGGCTGCTGCTGGGTGCCACCGCTGAATCGCTGCTGGTGCATGCCCGCAATGATGTTCTGGTGATCAAACCGGACGGCTTTAACACCGACTGGCGGTGATGGGGCATACAGCCCATCCGCTGCCAAGGCAGCTTCCCACAGCGACATCACTACGAAGCCACCGTGAGAAGTTGCCTTGGCAGCGAATACAACCTGAATCCATGCCTCCATGACCAATAGACTAGCCACAGCTATCGGTTCGGCGGTTAACCACCCTGCTCCGCTCTTCGGAACACCGGTTTGGTGTCCGTGGAAGAGGCTTTGTCATATCGATACCCGGCTTCCTTGAACCGCTTCAGATCCTCCGGCTTTTCAATCCCTTTACGCAGTATCCAGGCCGCCATCAGCCCTCGGGCTTTTTTGGCATGGAAACTGATGACCTTGTATGTGCCGTTTTTCTCATCCTGAAAGACCGGTTCGATGACCGGGCCCGGCAGCAGTTTGGTTCGCACGGATTTGAAATACTCATTGGAGGCGAGGTTCACCAGGGTGTCGGTACCCGCGGCGCGCATGTCCTTGATCAACTGCCGGCTAATGCGGTCGCCCCAGAAAGCGTACAGATCCTTGCCCTCCGGCGTATCCAGCCTGGTACCCATTTCCAGGCGATACGGTTGCATCAGATCCAGCGGCCGCAGGACCCCGTAAAGACCGCTCAGCATGCGCAGTCGCTGCTGCGCGGCGGCCAGGTCATCCTTACTGAAACGGCTGACGTCGAGCCCGGTATACACGTCCCCTTTGAAGGCGAAGAGTGCCGGGCGGGCGTTGTCCTTGTTGAAAGGGCGTTGCCACAGAGCAAAGCGTTCGACGTTGAGGTGGGCAATCTTGTCACTCACTCCCATCAGGCTGGACAGATCCGCCGGTGACAGTTTGCGGGCTCTTTCCACCAATGTTTCACTGTCATCGAGCATGCGCGGTTGAGTAGCGCGCAGCGCCGGCAACGGTGACTCGTAATCCAGGGTCTTGGCCGGCGAGACCACTATCAGCATGGGTTTTCCTCCGTGGCGTGAAATCGCGAATACCGCCATCATAATAGTCCGGTAACCGCTCTGTTGGGGCGGTGCGGTGGCGGCTCAGGATCAAGCAGCCGTAGATGGTAGCGCAAGCGGCCATGGTTTTGACCATTGGCAGATATAGGCAGGGCCGGTTCCAATCCCGGTGATGCTGGCGAAGGGCCGTGGTATCACCGGGAAAACAAGACAGAAGGATAAAGAGCATGCGGTATTTGTTGGTTCTGGCGGTGGTTACCGCGGTGGTGATATTGCTGTGGGGCAGCTGGCAGGCCGGACGGCGTCCCTTCTATCTGGTGCTCGCCGGGGTCGGCGCGGCCAGCGCGGTGATGCTGATTTCCTTTCTGTTCACTGACCAGGAACGATTGCTGCCTGGTGATCCCGCCTCGGTCACCGTTACGGTCACCGGCGTCAGTCAGATGGAAACCGGCGTGCGGGTAAGCGGCGAGATCAGCAATCGGGGGGGCCACGCCATCGCTCACGTAGTGCTGGATACCGTCGCCCTCTCCTGTCCGCCGGCGAAAGCCTGCGAAACACTGCATGAAGAGCGTATTCCGGTATCCATTCATGTGCCCGCTGGTGGCCGCTATCCGCTGGCGGTGGTGGCCGACCGTGACCGCGGCATGCCGCCCCCGGATCGCTGGGAGTTAAGGGTCCGGGAAGTACAAGTGTACGGTGAATAGCGCGGGCCGCCACCATACCGGGGGGTTTGCAAGCCGGGACTAAATGGTCACAATGCGCTTCCCGAACCAATGGAGTTACCATGGCGGCGCTGATCCCCGGCCAGTCCACGGCCATCGCTACCAACGCTTGGCGTGTGCTGGGCCGTAACCCCGGCATGATGACCGGCCCCGGCACCAACAGTTATCTGGTGGGTGGCCGAGCCCTGACGGTGATTGACCCCGGCCCCACGGATCCGGAACATACCCAGGCTCTGTTGGCCGCGGCCGAGGGGCTGGAGCGGCCAATCGAACGCATCATCGTCACCCACACCCATCGCGATCATTCCCCGGGCGCGCATGACCTGGCCGCCGCCACCGGTGCCGTGCTGGAAGGCCCCTGGGTGCCGGATGATGGTTTGCAAGACACCAC
Organism: Alcanivorax xiamenensis; assembly: GCF_009846745.1. Classification (NCBI taxonomy): domain Bacteria; kingdom Pseudomonadati; phylum Pseudomonadota; class Gammaproteobacteria; order Oceanospirillales; family Alcanivoracaceae; genus Alcanivorax; species Alcanivorax xiamenensis. Next base: position 63,962 of record NZ_AQPF01000009.1, read on the forward strand.
CTGGGAACCGGCGCGGGAGCTCAAGGATGGTGATACCGTGGACTGCGGTGGTCTGACCCTCGAAGTGATCGCCACCCCGGGGCATGTCGGCAACCACCTGTGTTACCTGCTGAAGGAAGAGGCGCTGTTGTTCACCGGTGACCATCTGATTCAGGGCTCCACCGTGGTGATCGCCCCGCCTTCGGGATCCATGAATGCCTACCTGTCGTCCCTGGACAAGCTGCGGCAGTGGGATATCAAACGCATGGCGCCAGGGCATGGCGACGTCATCGATGAGCCGCTGGCGCTGGTGGACCACACCATCAAGCACCGGTTGGAACGGGAAAAGAAAGTCTTCGCCGCCCTTACCAACGACGCCACCAGCGTGCCGGATCTGGTGAAACGGGTTTACGACGATGTGCCTGAATTCCTGCACGGGGTGGCGTGTTTGTCACTGGAGGCGCATCTGATCAAGTTGCATGAAGACGGCCGCGCCCACCGTCAGAACGAACTCTGGTGCCTGCTTCCCTGAGACAGCCGGTCCGTGGTTGTGAGCGATCCCGTTTACACGCGGATTCGCTGCCAAGGGAGCTTCCCACAGCAGCTCTGTAGCTCTTCTGTGGGAAGCGTGTTTACACGCGAATCGGCGTGCCCGCGAATTTACAACCAACCTTTCCGCTTGAAATACCAGTACGGGGCGAAACCCGACAGGAACATCAGCCCGATCACCGCCGGGTAACCGAATTCCCAGTTCAACTCCGGCATCACCTGGAAGTTCATGCCATAGATACTGGCGATCATGGTCGGCGGCAGGAAGACCACGGCAGCGATGGAAAAGATCTTGATGATCTGGTTTTGCTCGATATTGATGAACCCCTGGGTGGAATCCATCAGGAAGTTGATCTTCTCGAACAGAAAAGTGGCGTGGGACATCAGCGTGTCCAGGTCATGCTGGATTTCCGAGCAGGTGCGGCGGCGCTCCTTGTCGGCCCGCACATAGCGCTGGATAAAGGAAATCGAGCGCTGGGTGTCCATCAGACACAGCCGGATTTTCCCGTTGCTGTCTTCCAGATGGGCCAGCTTCTCGATGCCGTCCTCCAGCTCCGCTTCCTCATCCTCCAGCACCAGGTAACTGACATCCTCCAGATCCCGGTGGATGTCCTCCAGCGTATCAGCCAGATTCTCGGTCTTCTGTTCAAGAATGCTCAGTAGAATGTCCAGCGGCTCCAGCGCCCGCACCCAGCCGCGCCGGATGCGCATACGCATGAGACGGAAATCCGGGGCGCGTGAGTCACGGAAGGTCAACAGCCGGCCTGGCTGCAGCACGAACGCCACGGTCGAGGTGCGATGCCGTCCCTCGCTCTGATGAACGAACAGGGAATGCACATGAAGGCCGTGCTCATCATGGAAGAAACGGGCGGAGGATTCGATTTCCTCCACATCGTCGGATTCCGGCAGCGCCTGACGGAACAGATGCTGCACCTCCTGCCGTTCCTCATCGGTGGCGTCCACCAGGTCGATCCAACTGGCTTCCCTGGCGGTGTCCGGGGTCAGCCCCGCCACATCCCGCTCGCGGAGCACTCCGTCTTCAATATCGTAAACGTACAGCATGCTAGACTCCTGGCGACGGACCTTCCACTAACCGCGCATAGCATCATCCACGCGTACATAGAGGGTCAAAGGCGCTTAGATAGAGCAGGTTGCTATGACTGTCAACCACACCCTTTCCCGGCTCGACTCCCTGCCCTCTCCTCTGGAACTGGGGCAAGGGGCGCGTATCTGGCTGATTGAGCGGCTTCTCGGCCCTTCGGCCACTGCCCTGTTCAACACGCTTTGTAACGAACTCCCCTGGGAGCAACCCCGTGTACAGGTGTTCGGCCGCTCTCATCCGGTGCCACGACTGGTCTGTTGGCTGGGTGACGCCGGGGTCACCTACCGTTATTCAGGGCTCACCCACCGGGCCGGGGGCTGGCCAGATCCGTTGATGGCGTTGCGGCGCGCGGTGACCTCACTGACCGGATTGACGCCCAACGGTGCTCTGGCTAATCTCTACCGTGACGGGGACGACACCATGGGGTGGCACCGGGACAATGAGCCGGAACTGGGATCGGCCCCCTGGATTATCTCCTATAATCTCGGTGCCACACGGGACTTCTGCCTGCGCCGCCACGGCGAGCACCGGCAGAGCCACCGACTGCCACTGTCCCACGACAGCCTGTTGATCATGTCACCTCAGGTGCAGCGTTTTTATGAACATGCCCTGCCCCGTCGCCGGAGAGTGCGCGAGCCCCGCGTCAATCTTACCTTCCGCCATATCGTGACCGGGACGATGGGCGTGCCAGGCCAGAAACCCGGCGCGTTCAACCGAAAAACAGGTAGCTCATCAGAATCGCCGTGATCAGGCCGGCCGCGTCGGCGGCCAGGCCGCACCACAACGCATAGCGGAAGTTTCGCACTCCCACACTGCCAAAGTAGACGGCGAGAACGTAAAAAGTCGTCTCGGTGGAGCCCTGCATCACTGCCGCCATGCGGCCCGCCAGCGAATCCACGCCTTGCGTGTGCATGACATCCAGCATGGCGGCGCGGGCGCCGGACCCGCTTAATGGTTTCAGTAAAGCCACGGGCAGGGCGTCAACGAAACGGGTATCCCAACCAAGCCAAAGGGCGGCATGCCGGATCGCCGATAACACGGCTTCGAGCACACCGCTGGCGCGCAGCATGGCGATGGCGGCCAGCATCGCCACCAGGTACGGAATCAGCCTCACCGCCAGGGTGAACCCTTCCTTGGCACCCTCGATGAAAGCGTCATAGCTGTCCACCCGGGCCCGCCAGGCCGCCACGAAGAAAGCGCCGATCACCGTCAGCAACAGGCCGTTGCCAAGCAGACTGGAAATCTGGGCGCTGGCCTCGGCCGGCACCCACCACACCGCCAGCCCGAGCAATCCGAGCACGCCCAACCAGACGCCGGCGACGGCCAGCAATACCGGATCCCGCAGTCGTATACCCTGCAGGCGGGCGGTCAGCGCCACGCCGACAAAAGTGGACGCGGTGGTGGCCATCAACATGGGCAAATAGATGTCGGCGGGATCCGCCGCGCCCTGCTGGGTGCGGTAGAGCAAGACGGTTACCGGCACCAGTGTCACCGCCGAGGTATTCAGCACCAGGAACATGATCTGGGCATCGCTGGCCGTTCGCGGCCGTGGATTGCTTTCCTGCAGCGAGTTCATCGCCTTCAGGCCCAACGGCGTGGCGGCGTTGTCCAGTCCAAGCATGTTGGCGGCCATGTTCATGGAAATGCCGGCGCCGGCTCGTGAACCTTCCGTCACCGATGGCATCAGACGATGGAGTATCGGTTGGACCAGAGCGGCAAGCCGGTCGGCGAGACGGCTCTGCTCGGCCAGACGGAACAGGCCGCTCCACAGCGCCAGCACGCCGATCAGCCCGAGACTGACCTGAACCGCCAGATCGGCCGCTTCCCACAGCGCGCCCACCACGCGGGCGGGAGCTCCGGTGTCACCGAGCAGCAGTTGCAGGATGGCGCCGGCGATGCCGATCAGGAAGAAGCCGGTAAACAGGCGATGCATGGTGTGCGGTGCTCTCCATGGTGGTGGATGGCATGGTGGCGGATGGCGTGGCGGTGGTCACACACAAATCAGGACCTCCCATACGAATTAATCAGAGGTTCCCGTATACTGCCAGTAAATGAATCATTGAGTGAGTCCATGAGCGTAATTCGCAAGCTGAGTGCCTTGATCGTCGCCGGGTTGCTGCTGGGCGGCGCCCTGCATATTGGAGACGGCCTGCAGGCGGCGGCGCCGGAGGTCCAGGGCAGCATCAAGCCGGATAAAGTGCATCGGGAAGCGGCGAAGGAAATCGTCGATCGCCTGAAATTGCATTACCGGCGGCTGGATTTCAATGATTCCCTGTCCGGGCAGATGCTGGACCAGTACATCAAGGATCTGGATCCGAGCCGCCTGTACTTCACCGCCGAGGATATCGGCGAATTCAACCGCTATCGCGATCAGCTCGACGATCAGTTGCGAAGAGGCACTCTGGAAGCGGGCTACACCATCTTCAACCGTTTTCAGCAGCGGGTGGAACACCGTTTGCAGAAAGCGCTGACGCAGTTGCGTGGTGATATCGATAAATGGCAGTTCAGCAGCGACCGCAAAGTGCTGGTGGACCGAACCAAAGCCGATTGGGCGCCGGATCAGCAGGCCCTGGATCAAATCTGGGATGACTATCTGCGTAATTCCGTACTGTCCATGCGCCTTAATGGCACTCCGGAGAGTGAAATCCAGGACCGCCTGGTGCGCCGCTACGAAGGTCAACTCAGCCGGGTGCAGCAAAACAGTTCCGAGGATGTGTTTCAGCTCTATATGAACGCGCTGGCGCAGACGTTCGACCCGCACACCAATTATTTCACCCCGCACAATTCAGAGAACTTCGACATCAGCATGAGCCGCTCCCTGGAAGGCATCGGCGCCGTGTTGCAGTACGAGGATGGCTACACCAAGGTGGTGCGGCTGGTGCCGGGCGGTCCCGCCGCGAAGGCCGGGCAATTGAAACCAGCGGATCGCGTCATCGGGGTTGGCCAGGGGGAAAAAGATGCCATCGTCGACGTGGTCGGCATGCGCCTGGATGAAGTGGTCGATATGATCCGTGGCCCCAAGGGCTCGGAGGTGCGACTGGAGATCATTCCGGCTGGTGGCGCGGGAGAGCACAGTACCCGCACGATCACCATAGTGCGGAACAAAGTGGTGCTGGAGGAACAGGCCGCCAAGAAGGAAGTGATTGAACTGAATCACGACGGCGAGAACATCAAGCTGGGCATCATCGAAATTCCGGCCTTCTACCTCGACTTCAATGCCTTTCACCGCGGCGACCCGAACTACACCAGTACTACCCGGGACGTGGCCAAGCTGTTGGTGGAATTGCGCAAGCAGAATCCGGACGGCCTGATCATTGACCTGCGCAACAATGGCGGCGGCTCGCTGCTGGAAGTCAACAAGCTGGTGAGCCTGTTCATCAATCGTGGTCCCACCGTGCAGGTGCGTGAATCATCCGGCCGGGTCAGTGTCGAGAACGACCAGTACCCGGGCATGCTCTACACCGGCCCGATGGCGGTTCTGGTGAACCGTTACAGCGCTTCCGCCTCGGAAATCTTCGCCGGCGCCATGCAGGACTATGGGCGTGCGTTGATCGTTGGCGAGCCCACCTATGGCAAGGGAACGGTGCAAACCCTGCTGGATCTGAATCACGGCAAACTGAAAATGACCAACGCCAAGTTCTATCGGGTGTCCGGTTCCAGCAATCAGAACCTGGGCATTGTGCCGGACCTGCTGATGCCGTCGCTGATCGATACCAACGAGGTGGGCGAAGGCGCTCTGCCCAATGCCCTGCCCTGGGACGAAATCGACTCCGCGGACTATCAGCAGGTGGCGGATCTGATGCCGTTCCTGCAAACCTTGCGTCAGCGTCATGAGCGGCGCATCGAGAAGGATCCGGAGTTCGTCTATGTGGAGGAGCTGCGGGCCTTGCTGGACGAGGCCCGGGAACGCAAGGAAGTGACGCTGAACGCGGCCAGCCGGGAGTCTTGGCAGGAGGGCTTCGATCAGCGCCGTCTGAATATTGAAAACGCCCGCCGCGAAGCCCGCCATGAGGAACCGCTGAAGGACATGGCGGAGCTGCGCACGCTGGAAGAGCAACGGGCACTGGATCCGGAAGCGGCGGAGGATCCGATGAAGAAAGACCCCTATCTGCGTGAGACCGGCCACATCCTGGCGGATATGATCGAGCTGGCGCAGGCCCAAAGAGTGGCTGACAAACGGGACTGAGGCCGCGCCGCTTCAGGCCCCCGGAGTCACCACCCAGCTCTTCAACTCTCGCGCCAGCCAGTCCGGCGCGTCCAGGGAGAGATCGTGACCGGCCGCCGGGTGGACGCTCAGTGGCCGGTTCCAGGCCCGGGCCAGTGCTTGCGAGCAGCATGGACTCACCAGACGGTCCCCTCCCCCATTCACGATAAGCACCGGGCTGCTCCCGGGCAGCCGCGCCGGAGCCTGGAAGCGGGCGGCGGCCCATAGCTGGCGAAGGCTGTTGGCCGTGGATACCGGCCGTCCGCCGGCAATCAAGGCCCATTCCCGGGCCACCTCCGTCAGGCGCTCCGGGGCCAGCAGATTAGTGGTGAGCTCAAGGATCGCCCGCTCCTTGTTTTCGGTGTCCCGGCTTAGCAACACATCGCGCAGCAGGCGTGGATAATTGCGCGCCCGCAGGCGCTGATGGAAAGGACTGAAACGTGCCGTGCTGCTATTAATCAGCGCGGCGCCACCAAGCTCACCTGGGAAACGCCGCAGCCAGTCCATTCCCACCATGCCGCCGAGGGACAGGGCCACCAGTCTGGGCCGCCGGCTCAGCACCTCATCGCCCAACTCGGCACGGGCGGCGTCCACCATCTCCGCCACCGTGGTGGGGCTACGCTCATGATAACGCTGGCCATTGCCGGGCAGATCGACACAGCGAACCTCGTGCTCTCCTCCCAGCACATCCGCCAGATGGCGGTCAAAGCCCTGCCAGTGGGCCTGCTCACGGATCAGCCCGCGTAGCAGAATCCAGGTTGTCGTCATAACGTTTCCGTTCTCCCGAGCCGGGGCGCCGCTGGCGGCGCCGGGTTGTTGTTTGCACCTGTTTCTGGCGATACCGGCGGCGCCTTGTTGTTGGCGCTGCCATACCACTAGGATCGGAGCCGGGCTACACTGCCCTCTATTAACCACGGTTGGTGGCGGGTGGTTCCGCGCCGCCGTCCGTGGCTGATGCCATCGCCTTAGCAGATCTTGGAGTGCGCGCAAATATGGCACGAAAAACCGTCAAGAGGGTTAAAACCGGTTCTTTGGAACGGCGATTTACCCTTGCCCGCGCCGGCTTTCTCGCTGGTGCCCGCTACGCCACCGCCAGTGCCGGTACCTTGTTCTCCTCCCCGGACAAGCGAGAGGAAAGACGGAAAGCCATTCTCTCTCAACGGGCCGAGGAATTGGTGGCTGAGTTGGGTGAATTGAAGGGCTCGGTGGTGAAAATCGGGCAAATGATGGCCCTGTTCGGCGAGCATTTCCTTCCCGAGGAAGTCACCGCCGCCTTGCACACACTGGAAAACGACACCGCCGCGCTTGAGTGGCCGGCCATGGAGCGCCACCTCAAACAACAGCTGGGTACTGTGAAACTGGCGGAACTGGACGTGGATCCGGAGCCGCTTGGTGCCGCCAGTCTGGGGCAGGTTCATCGCGCCCGGCGCAAAAAGGATGGCCGCGAGCTGGTGTTGAAAGTGCAATATCCCGGAGTCGCCGACGCCATAGACTCGGATATGCGCGCCCTGGTGCGGCTGCTAAAACTGAGCCGGCTGGTGCCGATCACCGACCAGTTCAATCAGTGGCTGGATGAGGTGCGCGCCATGCTTGGCCGGGAGGTGGACTATGATCTCGAGGCCCACACCACTCGCCATTTCCGTGAAGCATTGCGCGAGGACCCCCGCTTCATCGTTCCTGAAGTGTTTTCCGAGTACTCCTCCCATAACATTCTGTGCCTTTCCTTCGAGGAGGGACTGCACATCAGTGACCCCAAAGTGGTCGCCCTGAGCCAGGAACGGCGCAATTTTCTCGGCCGCGCGATCATGGAACTGTGCTGTCGGGAGGTGTTCGAGTGGAACAAGATGCAGACCGATCCGAACTTCGGCAATTATCTGTTGCAGATCGATGAGGAAGGCCACGACCGCATTGTGCTGCTGGACTTCGGAGCCATCCGTGATTTCGATGACCAGGTGCTTGGCCCCGGCCGGGAGATGATTCGCGGTGCCTGGTACCATGATACGGAGCGCCTGGTGCGGGCCATGAAGGCGCTGCATTTCCTTTCCGGCGACCCTCCTCGCCGGGTGCAAGAGGATTTTGCCGGTCTCTGTTTCGAGGCCATCGAGGCCTTGCAGGACCCGGACCGTTTTCCGCCGCCGGCGTCGGTGGTCAATGAGAAAGGGGAATATCTGTGGGGGGAAAGCAACCTGCCCAGCCGGGTGCTGAATCGCGCCAGTCGCAACGCTCTGTCCGTGCACTTCGACGTACCGCCGAAGGAATTTATCTTTCTGCTCAGGAAGTTACTGGGGGCTTACACTTTTTTGCATGTCATCAAGGCGCAGGTGCGTGGCGATACCATTCTGGGCCCTTTTATCCATATGCATGAAGATGATGACAAGGCCTGTGTTGATCAACAATTAAGCAAAAATGCGAAGAAATCATGATCTTTATGATCAAAATCTAGCCATCCATCCGTCAAACCACGATTTCTTGTTTGCCAAGCTCGCCACTCCACAATAAGGTTAGCAGCCTGCTCGACGGCCGGTTTTCTTAAACCGGCCTTTTTGTGAGGGCCCCTGTGCATTTCCGGCTATTGCCGTGGCATGGGGGCTGCCCAACAAACCATATAAAACGGGGGTAACGCAGGTGATTATCGGTGTTCCCAAGGAAATTCGCCCCGGCGAGGAGCGCGTCGCCCTGACGCCAGCCAATATCGCGGCTTTATTGAAAAAGCACGATATCCAATTCCTCGTTGAAACGGGTGCCGGCGTCGCCGCCGGTTTTACCGACGGCCAATATGAAGCCGCCGGTGCCAAGCTTGCTGACCGGGATCAAATCTTCTCCAGCGCCCAGGCTATCCTGCAGGTGCAGACGCCAGGCAGCAATACGACCAATGGTCAGGACGATTTGGACAAGATGAAGAGCGGACAGTTCCTCATCGGCATGACCGATCCCCTGGCCAACCCGGGTTTCGCCCAGCAACTGGCTCAGAGCAATGTCACCGGCATTGCGCTGGAACTGGTGCCGCGGATTACCCGGGCCCAGGCCATGGACGTGCTGTCCTCCATGGCAATGATCGCGGGCTACAAGTGCGTTCTGCTTGCGGCTGCCACCGCCAACCGTATGTTCCCCATGAACATGACCGCCGCCGGCACGCTGAACGCCTCGCGGGTGTTTGTCATGGGGGCGGGCGTCGCTGGTCTGCAGGCCTGTGCCACCGCCAAGCGCCTCGGCGCGGTGGTCGAAGCCTATGACGTCCGCCCCGCTGCCCGTGAGCAAATCCTGTCCGTTGGCGCCAAGCCGGTGGAGCTGGATCTGGACACCGGCGAAGCGGAAGGCAGTGGCGGTTACGCCAAAGCCCAGGGCGAGGACTTCCTCAAGCGTCAGCGCGAGCTGATGACCGACGTGATCAAGGAAATGGACGTGGTGATCACCACCGCGGCGGTGCCGGGCGCCAAGAGTCCTATCCTGGTCACCGCCGACATGGTCAAGGCGATGAAGCCGGGTTCGGTGATCGTTGATCTGGCCGCGGAACGGGGTGGTAACTGTGAACTGACCCAGTCCGGCAAAACCGTGGTCGAACACGGCGTGACCATCATCGGCCCGGAAAACGTTCCCTCTACCGTGCCGCACCATGCCAGCCAGATGTTCGGTAAGAACATGGAGAACCTGCTCAACCTGCTGCTCAATGATCAGGGCGAGCTGTCGCTGGACTTCGAGGACCAGATCGTGGCGGATACCGTTATCAGCCACAACGGCGACGTGCCGCACACACGCCTGCGTGAGCTGCTTGGCCTGCCCGCGCTGGAGAAACCGGAACCCGAGGCGGCGGACGCCGACAACGGGAAGGAGGAGAAGTAATGGACTTCGTAGCCGAACTAACGCTTTTCGTGCTGGCCATCTTTCTCGGCGTGGAGCTGATCACCAAAGTTCCCCCCACCCTGCACACCCCGCTGATGTCGGGCTCCAATGCCATCTCCGGTATTACGCTGGTGGGCGCGCTGATCGCCGCCGGTTCCGACGCCGGGCTGCTGGTGAAGGTGCTGGGTTTCATTGCCGTGGTACTGGCCACCATCAACGTGATTGGTGGCTTCATGGTGACCAATCGAATGCTGGCGATGTTCAAGAGGAAGTAAGCAATGCAGATTTCCCAGAACTGGATCGATATCGCCTATTTGATCGCCGCCGTGCTGTTCGTGCTCGGCATCAAGGGGCTGACCAAACCGAAAACCGCGGTGCGCGGCAATATGCTGGCTGGCGCCGGCATGGCGGTGGCCTGTGTGGTGACCTTGCTGCACCGGGACATTGTCAGCTATGAAATCATCATCGCCGGCATTCTGGTCGGCGGCATCATTGGTGTGCTGCTGGCGAAGAAAGTACAAATGACCGCCATGCCACAGCTGGTGGCGCTGCTTAACGGCTTTGGTGGCGGTGCTTCCTTCTCCGTGGCGGCGGCTGAGTTCTTCCGTGGCGGCCATCCGGACACGGTGGGCATCATCGCCACTGGTGCCGCGGTGCTGATCGGCGCGGTGACGTTCACCGGTTCCTTCGTGGCCTTCGCCAAACTGCAGGAACTGATCGACGGTAAGCCGATGGGTTTCCCGGGCATGAAAGCGGCCAATGCCGTGTTGCTGCTTGGCTCCATCGTGGCGATCGCCTACTTGGTCTCCAACCCCGGTTCACCGACGGTATTCTGGGGGCTGGCCATTGCCGCCGCTCTGCTGGGCATTTTGTTGGTCATGCCGATCGGCGGGGCCGACATGCCGGTGGTGATCGCGCTGCTGAACTCCTACTCCGGTGTGGCCGCTTCCGCCGCTGGTTTCGTCATGGGCAACAGCGCCCTGATCATTACCGGTTCCCTGGTGGGCGCCTCCGGCCTGATCCTGACCCAGATCATGTGTAAGGCGATGAACCGTTCTCTCACCAACGTGCTGTTTGGTGTGATGGCGGAAGGCGGCGAAACCATCGATCAGGATGAAGTCTACGCCGGCAAGATCAAATCCACCTCCGCGGACGAAGTGGCGATGCTGCTGGAAACCGCGCAGCGCGTGGTGATCGTGCCGGGCTTCGGTCTTGCCATGGCTCAGGCCCAGCACGCCGTACGCGAACTGGCCGATACCCTGGAAGCCAACGGGGTCGAGGTGGAGTACGCGATTCACCCGGTGGCGGGACGTATGCCAGGGCACATGAACGTGCTGTTGGCCGAGGCGGAAGTGTCCTATGACAAGCTCAAGGACATGGACACCATCAATCCGACCTTCGAGCAGACCGACGTGGCGATCGTACTGGGCGCCAACGACGTGACCAACCCGATGGCCCGCGAAGACAAAGGCAGCCCGATCTACGGCATGCCGATCCTCAACGTGGACAAGGCCAAGACCGTGGTGGTGGTGAAACGCTCCCTGAGCGCCGGTTTCGCCGGCCTGCCCAACCCGCTGTTCGCCAAGGACAACACTCTGATGTTGTTCGGCGATGGCAAGGGTGCGGTGGTGGACATTACCGCCGCTCTGAAGGAAGGTTGATCGACGCTTTTCTTCAAGTCCGCTTCAATGAAAAAGCCCGCTCAAGCGGGCTTTTTCGTGTCCGGCGATCACTCTCCAGCCTACATCTCGCTGATATCATCTCGCGGCGTCGCCGTACCGCCGGCTGACCCGGCGGGGCCGTGGGCGCCTTGCGGCGGAGTGGCGCCGGAGGTGGCGCGCGCCGTCCTGGACAGGGCATCGTGGATGCCCAGTGCCAGTTGCGCCACCTTCAATGGGTCGCTGTTGGCGGCCAGTACATAACCACGCCCGTTCTGGCTCCAGCGCACCAGGGTGACCGGTGACTGGGTCAGCACATGCAGCCAGCTATCTCCCGGGGCGCTCTGCCCTATCTCATACAGTGCCACGCGTCGTCCCTCGGCGTTCTCGAAGCGATACTCCTGAATATGCTGTCCGGAAACCAGTAGCGGCTGTTGACCGGACGCGCTCAGACCCAGGCGATCCAGCGGCAGCGCCGGGGCCGCGGCGGTATCGGGTATCACGGCGGGATTGCTGAAGGCATGGACGATGGCCTGGGTCAGGTCGATAGCGGGCTCCGTGGTGGCCGGAGACGTGGCCGGTGTTTGCCACCAAATCGCCATCATCACGCCCGCCGCCACCAGGGTGCCGGCAACTCCGACGATCTGCCGGCGGCGCCGGGAAACGGTGTTTGGGGCCTGTGTCGGAGACGACGACGGCGCGGCGGTGCTCTGCTCCCTGAAGGCGCGCCACAGCGTTTCGTCATGGCGCCAGTAATCGCGCAGCCGATCCGCGTAGGCCGGATGCCGCCGGATACCCGCCGCCACCCGGCGGGCCCGCCGGCGTGGTAATTCCCCGTCGGCGAAGGCGCTCAGTTCCTCCTCGCTAACCGCCTCGCGGGACAATAGCCCTCGTTCCCGCCAGCTCATTTTACTCTCCTCAACCGGGGGCGCCCGCCGTTCCGGGATGAATCGTCGAGCTCTTGGCGCAATGTCTCGCGGGCTCTGGAGAGGCGCGAGCGCAGCGTCCCCACTTTGATGCCCAGGATACGGGCGGCCTCGGTGTAACCAGGGTTTTCCAACACCATCAACAACAATGCCGCCCGTTGCTCCGAGGGCAAGGTCCTGATCGCTTCCATCGCCTCGTGACAGGCCAGGAACGGCTCTTGCCGCGCCGCTTGAGGCCTTTCCAGACCGGCATCCGGGGTCAGTGACTCCCTCCGGTGCCGGGCGCTGGCACGGTCATTCAGATACAGCCGGTACAGCATTCTGAACAGCCAGGGGCGTACCGAACGACCGGGCATCCACAAATGGCGCTTGCGCAGCGCTCGCTCCAGGCAATCCTGTACCAGATCCTCCGCCTGTCCCGGATTGTCACACAGCGCCCGGGCGTAGCGTTGCAGGTGCGGGATCTGGTCGCAGATCCGGCGTTCGAAATTCACTCCGGCGGTTCCTTTCCGGCTGACCGTGAGGTCCTTACTAGTACCTACAGCCAGATAGCCGGTTTGGTTCCCAAAAAAGAATGTTGCCATGGAACCAAACCCCATCCCGCCCTGTAGACAGGAATGAGGCGGCGGCAAAACCGGTTTTCCGGCGCGTCCCGCCCGCTGAAGTCACCGGATGGATCGGGAGGTAGCAATGAAGTTCCACACAACGCTGTTGCTGATCCTCGGGGTTGCTTGTCTCGGCGCCACGGTCGCCGCCACGGCGGTGGACGGTAATCGCCCGGCCCGGGACCAGCCCGACTACCAGCGCACCATGCCGGCCCCGCCCGGGCCGCCAGCTGATCCGGACCGACCCGGCCAGCCCGCTTACGGCAATCCTGGCGGCCTGGACGGTGGCGCCGGAGAGAGGGGGCAGCCCGACGACCGGGGCTGGCCCACCGGAGAGGACCGCGACGGCGGCGACGATACACGGGGTGACGACCCCGGCCGCCCATGATTTCCGGGCGGCCTGGAACCGCCGACGCACAATCACTTAAATCGGAGGAAAGACCATGAAAGATGGAAAAATGGAACCGCGGACCGGGTTGCGAAGAGGCGTGGCCGGCACACTCGCCCTGCTGGTGATGGGATCGGTACTGGCCGCCTGTGATCCGAAGCAGCCAGACTCACCGGCCCCTGGGGACCCGCAGCAGCCTTCTCAGCCCGGCATGCAAAGTGGTGGCGACCCCGCTGGTGGCGGCTCCGCCGGGGGCGCGGGTGGCTACGGTGACACTCGGCAATAAGCACTTCACCGGCTCTGGGTTTCGGGATTCCGTTCCGGGCTCAGAGCCGGCTTTTCAACGATTGCCGCCAGCGTACCTGATAGCCATGCCGACTCTCATAGAGGATCACTTCATGGACATCAAACTCAATATGGTCTTCAGGTGGACCTTTGGCTCTCTCGCCCGCCCTTGTCGTGGCAAGCCGGCCGCGGCCGCGAGCCAGCGTTACATGGGGTAAAAAGCCCCGCTCCTCGCGTTCCATCCCAAGATCCTCCAGAAGGCGCCAAACGCGCTCATGCAGTGCCATCAGCGCGGGGGATGGAAAGGCCCGTGCCGCCCACGGGCGGCCACCACTGGACGGGGCTCCTCTTGATGGGGAGCTTCTTTGTGGCGTCCCTCCCAGTGGCATTCCTCCCAGTGGCATTCCTCCCGGTGGAAAAAGGCCTCCACCAGAGAGCTTCAGGCTCAGGGGCTGTACGCCCTCCAGAGTCGCTTCCAGGCGTCGACAAAGCGTCTGTGTCCAGGAAAGCTCCCGTTCTCCGAGGAACGCCAGGGTCAGATGCAGATCCGCCAACGGCAGTCGCCGGCCGGCCCCATCCGGAACGCCCTGTAACAGAGCGCGACCCGCCTCCTTCGGCACCGGCAGTCCAATGAAACACCGCATATGGTTTTGTCTCCCGGGTCTGGCCGTCGCTGTCCCGGCCTCGTTACCAACCCAATAGGCATTCACACCGGGTTAATAGTAGAATGCCGCCCCGCTGACTGCGAGGTGGTTTATGTCCGGTAAGGTTGGATTTATCAGCCTGGGTTGCCCCAAGGCCCTGGTGGATTCCGAGCGCATTCTTACCCAGCTGCGCACCGAAGGGTACCAGGTGACGCCCAGCTACGATGACGCCGATGTGGTGGTGGTGAACACCTGCGGCTTCATTGACGATGCCAAGGCCGAGTCCCTGGAAGCCATTGGCGAGGCGCTGGCCGAGAACGGCAAGGTCATCGTCACCGGCTGCATGGGCGTGGAAGAAGACAACATTCGCAAAGCGCACCCGGCGGTGCTGTCGGTCACCGGACCTCAGCAGTACGAGCAGGTGGTCAGCGCCGTGCACCAGGCGGTGCCCCCTCGGGCCGACCATAACCCCTTCACCGATCTGGTGCCGCCCCAGGGCATCAAACTGACCCCGCGACACTACGCCTATCTGAAAATATCCGAGGGCTGTAACCACAAGTGCAGCTTCTGCATCATCCCCGGCATGCGCGGCAAGCTCGATTCCCGGCCGGTGGGCGATGTGCTCGACGAAGCGGAACGGCTGGTGAAGGCAGGGGTGCAGGAGCTGCTGGTGATCAGTCAGGACACCAGCGCCTACGGCGTGGACCGCAAGTACCAGACGGGTTTCTGGCAGGGCATGCCGATGAAAACCCGTATGCTGGAATTGTGTCAGGCGCTGGGGCAACTGGGAGCCTGGGTGCGGCTGCATTACGTCTACCCCTACCCCCACGTGGACGAGATCATTCCGATGATGGCCGCCGGCCATATCCTGCCGTACCTGGATATCCCGTTCCAGCACGCCAGCCCGTCGGTGCTCAAGGCGATGAAGCGCCCTGCTCACTCGGAAAACACGCTGGCGCGGATCCGCCGCTGGCGCGAAATCTGTCCGGACATCACCCTGCGCAGCACGTTCATTGTCGGCTTTCCCGGCGAAACCGACGACGATTTCGAGATGCTGCTGGATTGGCTGGAAGAGGCGCAACTGGATCGGGTCGGCTGCTTCACCTATTCGCCGGTGGACGGCGCTCCCGCCAACGCCCTGCCCGATCATGTCGACGAAGAGGTGGCACGCGAACGTCAGGAGCGCTTCATGAACGTCCAGGCGCGGATCAGCGCCGCCAAACTGCAACGCAAAATCGGTCAAACCCTGGAAGTCCTGGTGGACGAGGTTGGTGAGGACGGCGTGGTGGCCCGCTCCCAGGCGGACGCGCCGGAGATCGACGGCCTGGTGTATCTGCCCGACGATGCGGCGGTAAAACCCGGGCAACGCCTGCGGGTGACCGTCGAGGACGCCGACGACCACGATCTGTGGGCCTGGCCGGTCGCGTGAACAACGACCAGCCTCTGAAGGGCGCCTTATTGCTGATTCTGGGTGAAGGGTTGCTGGCGATCATGGCGGCCCTGATCAAGCATCTCTCCGACACGCTTTCCACAGAACTGATTGTCTTCGCGCGCAACTTCGTCGGGTTGCTGGTACTGATGCCGGTGTTGATGATCAGTGGCGGCATTCGCGACCTGGGTACTCGCCATCTCGGCCTGCATTTCATTCGTGGTTTCACCGGCGTCGCCGCCATGTTCTGTTTCTTTTACGCCATCGGGCATATCACTCTGGCGGAGGCGGTTCTGGTCAAGATGACGGTGCCATTCTTTCTGCCATTGGTGGCCTGGGCCTGGCTGGGCGATCGGGTATCGCTGCGGACCTGGATGGCTATCGCGCTGGGCTTTGTCGGCGTCGCGGTGATTCTGCGTGCCGACCAGGGCCAGGTGGATCCGGTGATGTGGGTGGCGCTCGGCGGCGCCGCCATCATGAGCGTGGCAAAGGTCAGTATCCGGCGCATGGCGGTAAGCGAGCCGGCACACCGGGTGGTGTTCTATTTCTCGCTGTTCGCCACCCTGCTCTCCGCTTTGCTGTTACCCAGCGTCGAGCAATGGCCCAACGGCGTGGAAATGCTCTGGATGCTGGGGATCGCCCTGTTCGCCATCGCCGGCCAGTTCGCCATGACCACCGCCTATCAGGTGGCCCGTCCCGGCCAGGTCGGCGTTTACAACTACTCCGCGGTGGTGTGGGCGGCGATTCTCGGCTGGTTGTTCTGGGGCGAGGCACTGGCGCTGAGCACCTATCTGGGGACCTTGCTGATTATCGGTGCCGGCATCTGGAACCTGAAATCACGCTGATCGCGCCATATTGACCTCTCCGGCGGTGCCATCCACCACGTCGATCCTCTACGGTGGCTTTTTCACGAGGAAAGAATAACAACCGGAGGGAACAAGGATGACATGGCGTCGTGTGGGGCTGATTCTGGCGGTAGCCGTTCTGGGTGCCGCGCTGCTTGGCGGGTGTGAAGACACCCGGCGCTGGGCCTACCATCAGGGCATTGCATTCGAACAATGGCGAGCGGGCCTCGAAAGCCTGCGAGTCTCCAGCGACAGCGGCCTCGACTGGCATTTGCTGCGCTCCAAAGATGGCGCGGAGGTGCCGGCGGTGCTGCTGATCCACGGTTTTGGCGCCGATGCGCGCAACTGGGTCCGTTTCGCCAATCAGCTGGAAGGCGAGTATCGTTTTATCATTCCCGATCTGCCCGGCCACGGCGCCACCCTGCCCCTGACCACGTCAATGGAGTACGGCATTGACAAGCAGGCCACCCGGCTGTTCGAACTGCTTGATCACTTGGGCGTCGAGCGCTTTCATGTGGCGGGCAATTCGATGGGGGGCGCCATCGCCATTGAAATGGCCCGGCGCCACCCGGACCGGCTGATCTCACTGGGGTTGGTGGACGCCGCCGGGGTTACCCTGCAAACACAGGAATTCCGCGATGTGCTGGCGCAATCACCGGGCAATCCTCTGATTCCCCGGCGGGCCAAGGACTTCCATACCACACTGGACTGGGCCGCCGAACGCTCGGTGGGCATGCCCGACTTCGCCATCACCCTGATGGGCGAGGAGAAAGCCGCCAATGCGGAAGTGGCGGAGAAAGTCTGGGCGGATATCAATTCGGATCCGGCGATGCGGTTGGGGCAAACCGGGGTGCTGGCTTCCATCAATACTCCCACGCTGGTCCTGTGGGGACGTGAAGACCGACTTCTTGGGGTCGACAACGTCGAGGTCTTCACCCAGACCCTGCCAAATGCCCGGGCGGTGATCCTTGATGGCGTGGGTCACGTGCCGATGGCGGAAGCGGCCGGACAAAGCGCCGATGCCTTTCGGGTTTTCTGGAACCGGATCCCGGCCCGTCCGCGCTGATCATCCCGGTCTTGAAACAGACCAGTCTTGAACAACATCGCCGGCGCCCGTAAGGTCTTTCCTTTTTCCAGGCGCCGGCCAGCCATGACCCAATCCGACAATCCCATTCCCAAAATCCGACGGGGCGAAGCCCATACCATTCATACCCGTGGCATTACCCTGCTGCGTTCCGGCCACCGCGAGGTGCGCCGCTTGAAACGTGCCAATCACGTGCCCTCGATCCACGGCAACAAAGTGTGGAACTCCAGCTTCCTGATCATGGATCAGTTGACCCGCGACCGCCGGGCGCTGTCCCTGGGAGCGGATATCCATTTGATGGACATCGGCTGTGGCTGGGGCCCGCTGTCGATATTCGCCGCCAAGCGTCTTGGTTGCCGGGTGACCGCGGTGGACGCGGACGAGGATGTCTTTCCCTATCTGGAACTGCATGCCGCCATCAACAAAACCTCGGTGACGACCCTGCAAAAACGCTTCGAGAATCTGACCAAAGCGCTGCTCGCCGATGTCGATGTCATTACCGGTGCCGACATCTGCTTCTGGGACGAGCTCACGCCAGTGCTGTTCAATCTGATACGCCGTGCGCTGAATCAGAAGGTGCGGCGGATCATTATCGCCGACCCCGGACGCTCCCCGTTCTATGCCCTGGCGGAACGATGTGAAGAAAAATTCGACGCCCGGCTGGTGGAACGGCGCACCCAGACCCCTCGTGAGCTCAGTGCCGATCTTTTGATCATCGACGGCCCGCGCTGAATCCGGCTATTGAAAACCGGTTCGGAGACTCCATTCAGATGACTGGTCGTGCGTCGCCTTCTTGTCGTAATGTCAACGGCGACGCTTCCCGTTTATGACGAGTGGATATCATGAACCAAGACGAGCAGGAAACCACCATCGAACAGCCCACCCCTCAGGGGGCCCTGGCCTTGCCGGATCATCATTTGCCACAACGGGTCTATCTGATACCAGTGCGTCATCGCCCGTTCATGCCCGGGTTGGTGCAGCCGATTCTTCTGAATCAGGAGCTGTGGCAGACCACCCTGGAGCGGGTTAGCCAGACCCCGCACCATGCCCTGGGCCTGATCTATGTGGGCGACCGTAACCCGGATGAGGTCTCGGTGGAGGATTTCCCGGAATACGGCTGTCTGGTGAAAATCCATGCCGTCAATCAGGAAGACGATCATCTGCAGGTGGTGGCCCAGGGGCTGGCGCGTTTCCGCGTTTCCGGCTACACCAATCGCAAACGCCCGTTCATGGCGGAAGTGGAATACCCTGAGCCCAAGGACGAGCTCTCCGATGCCCTGCGCGCCTATGCCATGGCGATCATCAACACCATCCGCGAGCTGCTGCCACTGAACCCGCTGTATAACGAAGGGCTCAAGCACTATCTGCAGAATTTCTCGCCGCGGGACCCCTCTCCTCTCACCGATTTCGCTGCCGCATTGACCAGCGCGAACGGGGACGATCTTCAGGACATTCTGGAGACCGTGCCGTTGAAGCCACGCATGGAGAAAGTGCTGACACTGGTGCGCAAGGAAGTGGAAGTCGCGCGCCTGCAGAACGAGATCAGCGAGGAGGTCAACGAAAAGATCTCCCGCCATCAGCGTGAATTTTTCCTCAAGGAACAGCTCAAGGTGATTCAGCGTGAGCTGGGTCTGGAAAAAGATGACCGCACCGCCGACGTGGACGAATTCCGCGCCCGCATGGAATCTCTGACGCCGCCGGAGGCGGTGGCCAAGCGCTTTGAAGAGGAAGTGCGCAAACTGGGCGTGCTGGAAAGCGGCTCGCCGGAATACGCGGTGACCCGCAACTATCTCGACTGGCTGACGTCCGTTCCCTGGGGGCGATTCTCCGAGGACAATCTGGACCTCAAGCACGCCCGCGATACCTTGAGTGCGCATCACAGTGGTCTGGACGACGTCAAGGATCGCATCGTCGAATTCCTCGCGGTGGGCGCCATGCGCGGCGAAGTCAAAGGCTCGATCCTGCTGCTGGTAGGACCTCCCGGGGTGGGCAAGACCAGTGTCGGGCGGGCCATCGCGGAAGCCCTGGATCGCCGTTTTTACCGGCTCAGCCTGGGCGGAATGCGGGACGAGGCGGAGATCAAAGGCCACCGGCGCACCTACATCGGCGCCATGCCCGGCAAGTTGATTCAGGCGCTGAAAGAGTCCGGCACCAGCAATCCTGTGATCATGCTCGACGAAATCGACAAGCTCGGCGCTTCGTTTCAGGGCGACCCGGCCTCCGCCCTGCTGGAAGTGCTGGACCCGGAGCAGAATCAGGACTTTCTCGATCACTATCTGGACGAACGTCTGGACCTCAGTCATTGCCTGTTTATCTGCACCGCCAATACCCTGGATTCGATCCCCGCTCCCCTGCTCGACCGCATGGAAATGATCCGCCTGAGCGGTTACATCACCGAGGAAAAGGTGGAAATCGCCAAACGCCATCTGTGGCCGCGCTCCCTGGAACGGGCCGGGGTCAAACCCGGGCAGCTCACCATCAATGCCAGCGCGTTGCGTCAGGTGGCGGAGGGCTATGCCCGTGAAGCCGGGGTGCGAAACCTGGAGAAACAGCTCAACAAGATCATTCGCAAGGCGGCGGTACGTTTGCTTTCCGGTGAGAAAAAGATCAGCGTCACCAGCAAGAACCTCGAGGAATTTCTCGGCCAGCCCTATTTCCAACGGGAGAAGACCCAGCGCGGTATCGGTGTCGTTACCGGTCTGGCCTGGACCTCCATGGGGGGCGCGACCTTATCCATCGAAGCCACCCAGGTGCATGTTCATCAACGTGGCTTCAAACAGACCGGGCAACTGGGCGATGTGATGAAGGAATCCGCTGAGATTGCGTACAGCTATGTCGCCAGCCATCTGCCGGCCTACGGTGGTGACAGCAGTTGGTTCGATCAGTCCTTTGTGCATTTGCATGTGCCGGAAGGCGCCACGCCAAAGGATGGGCCCAGTGCCGGCATTACCATGGCCACGGCCTTGATCTCACTGGCTACCGGCAAACGATTGCCGCGCAAATTGGCGATGACCGGCGAGCTGACGTTGACCGGTCAGGTGCTAGCCGTCGGTGGCATTCGCGAGAAGATCACCGCCGCTCGCCGTGTTGGTATTCGTGAAATCATTCTGCCAAAGGCCTGCGAGCGCGATTACAAGGAACTGCCGGAGCACCTTAAAAAGGGGCTGACGGTGCACTTCGCCGAGCGCTATCAGGATGTCCATGACGCCATCTGGGGATGACCCGATGCGCTTGCCGCGGGCCCGGCAGCCGGAGCACTACATCGTGCCCCGTTGCCATGAGGAGGTGGTCATCCTGCACCGGGACGATCACCTTCTGGTGGTAAACAAGCCCGCCTTCCTGCTCAGCGTGCCGGGCCGGGCGCCGGAGAACAAGGACTGCGTGATCCGGCGTCTGGCGGTGGACTTTCCGGAAATACGGCTGGTGCACCGGCTCGATCTGGATACCTCCGGAATCATGGTGTTCGCTCTGACTCGCGAAGCGCAGAGCCAGCTCAGCCGCGCCTTCCAGCAACGCCGGGTATTCAAGGAATATCAGGCCGTGGTGGACGGCCTGGTGGAATACGGAGACGGCGCGGTGGACTTGCCGCTGATCGCCGACTGGCCCAATCGGCCGCTGCAGAAAGTCTGTTTCGAAACCGGCAAGGTGGCGCTCACCCAATGGAAAGTGCTGGAGCGGGACACCGTCCGAGGCCGCACCCGGTTACGGCTGCGGCCGGCTGCGTATTCACTGCCGGGAGCTGGGGCATCCGATTCTCGGCTGCGATCTCTACGCGCCCGAAGCGGTGCTCGCCGCCAGCGAGCGGTTGCTGCTGCATGCCCACAAGCTGGCCTTCAATCATCCTCACACCGGACTGTGGAGCGAGTTCGTTTCGCCGGTCCCCTTTTAAAAGGGGCTCCCGGACTACGCCCAATCCTCACCGTAATCGTGCAACAGTTCCTGCCCTGCCTTCACCGCTTTCAGCGTCACCACGGTGAGGTCGTCATAGTAAGCCACATTGGCCGGCCGGCCGTGATTGATGTAACGCAGCTCGCATAAAACCCGGTGCCGCTCCTCGCCATCGTCATCCAGCCACAGCACATAGGGACCGTTGCGACGAGCGGGCTTGGTTTTCAGCACGCCGAGCACGGTGCCGGCGGGAAGACGTTGGCGGGCGAACAGCCCCTTGCCATGGATATCACTGGTCTGGACCAAAACCAGGTCGTGACGAACGTAGGGTTTCATGGGCATCGTGCTTGCAGTTGTTATCGTCAGCGTGGCATCTTGCCAGAAAAGCTATCAGGGCGCATGGCATGGGCTTCGCGGACTGCCCCTTCCGATCCCACTATGTATCGGTGCACGGGCAACGGCTGCATTATCTGGACGAAGGCTCCGGCCCCACCTTGTTGTTCGTGCATGGCAATCCCACCAGCAGTTATCTGTGGCGGAACGTGATCAAGCTTCTGCGTCACCGTTACCGCTGCGTCGCGTTGGACCTTCCCGGTTTCGGCCGCAGCGCCAAGCCGGATCTGGATTACCGGCTATGTACGCTCCATCACTTTCTGTCCGGTTTTGTTGAGCAACTGGCGCTTGAGCCGGTGATCCTGGTGCTGCACGACTGGGGTGGTCCGCTTGGTTTCAGACTGGCGCAGCAGCAGCCGAGCCAGGTCCGTGCCCTGGTCTTCATGGAGACCTTCCCTTTCACCTTTGACTGGCAAGAGTTTCCGCTGATCGCGCGTCCGCTGTATTTCGCTTTTCGTCAGCCAGCTCTGAGCCCCTGGTTGCTGCAACGCCACAATCTGTTCGTTAACACGGTATTGCCCATGGGCACCTTGCGGCGTTTGCCTCGCAGCGTCATGAACGTTTATCGTGCCGCGTTCCCCGATCGACACAGCCGCCGGGCGATCCGTGCCCTGCCCTCCGAGTTGCCAATCGATGATCGCCAGGGGGAAACCTGGCTGGCGGTTGAGGAAATCGAAAAGCGTCTGCCGGAGATGGACCAGCCGATGTTGCTGTTGCACTTCCGCCCGGGCGCGGTGCTGCCCGAACAACGTATCCCCTGGTTCAAACAACGGCTGAAATACCTGGATGTGGTCCATGCGGGGCCGGGGCTGCATTTCGTGCCGGAGGATAATCCGGCGGTGATCGCCGATTCTCTGGACCAATGGTTCCAGGTACGCTTGGCGAATCCGCGATGAGCGCGGTAAAGGTCTGTTCAAAGGAAGCACGGACATCATGAATCTGCTGCACACCGGCCAGGATCTGCGCCGCCTCAATGAGCTGGCGGCGATTCTGCTGAAATACGGATTTGCTGACATGCTGCGCCGGTTGGGCCTGGCGCCGATGATCGAACACGCCGGGCGTTTGTTGCGCAGCGGGCTGGATCCCCGCTTCCTGCATATGGGCAGTGCCGAGCGTCTGCGTCATGCCATGGAGGAAATGGGGCCTACCTTCGTCAAGCTCGGTCAGGTGCTGGCGACCCGGGTGGATTTGTTTTCACCGGAATGGATCGAACAGTTTGAAAGGCTGCAGGATCGAGCCCGGCCGGTATCCTTTGCCAGTCTGACCCCGGCGGTGGAGGCGGCACTGGGGCGGCCGCTGGATCAGGTGTTCGCTTCGGTGGATGAGCGTCCGCTGGGTGTGGCGTCCATCGGCCAGGTGCACGCCGCGGTGACCCGCTCCGGTGATCGGGTGGTGATCAAGGTGAGAAAGCCTGGCATCGAGGCCAAGATTCAATCCGACCTGCGGCTGCTGGATCAACTCGCCAAACTGGCCTCCGACAATTCCCAGGAGCTGCGCCGCTACCGCCCGGTGGAACTGGTGCGCGAGTTTCATCGCTCGCTCACCCGGGAGTTGGATTTCACCATTGAAGCGCGCAATGCCGAGCGCATTCGCCAGAACGTCAAGGGGCTGCGCTGGGTGATGGTTCCGAAAGTCCACACCCGTCTCAGTTCCGCCACCTTGCAGGTGCAGCAACGGCTCAACGGTACGCCGGCGCGGGATCTGGCCCGGCTTGACGCGCTCGGCGTGGATCGGCCGCTGGTGGCGAGACGTGGCGCCATGGTGGCCTGGAAAATGGCCCTGGAGGACGGTTTTTTCCACGCTGACCCTCACCCTGGCAACGTACTGATTCTGAGCAACAACCGCATCGGCCTGCTCGACTTCGGCATGGTCGGCAAGCTGACCGATGGGCGGCGCGAACAGATCGTGCAATTGGTGCGTGCCATCATAACCCGGGAGTCGGAGCATGCTGCGGCGGTCCTGACCGGTTGGTCCGACGGCCAACCGCTCAACTTTGATCAGTTGGTGGCGGATGTGGAGGACGTGGTGTCCCGTTACTATGGTTTGCCGCTGGCGGACCTGGACCTGCCCGCCCTGCTCGGCGACATCACCGCCCTGATCCGCAATCACGGGCTGATCCTGCCCAGCGATATCGCCTTGTTGATCAAGGCCCTGATTACCCTGGAAGGCTTTGGCCGTCTGCTGAACCCGCGTTTCGACCTGATCCGTGAGGCGGAACCCTTGATGCACCGGCTGCTGCGACAACGCTATGGGCCTAAACGGCTGGTACGCAGTCTCGGGCTGCGGGCCCTGGATGCGGTTGACCGGCTCTATGCTCCTCCCCCACCGGCGACGCTGGCTGGCGGGCGCGCTGATGGCGGTGTCGATCCGCGCCATCTGGAGCGTTTGGTGAGCCGTCTGGAGCGCGGTCAGTACCGGCAGATACAAACGCTTTTGGTCTGCGCATCGATGATTGCTGGCGCGCTGATGCTGGCCGGACGGGTGCCGCCGACAATTTGGGATCTTTCCGTGCCCGGAGTGCTGGTATTATTGGCGTGTGGACTGTGGTCCACATGGTTGCTATGGATAGCCCGCCGCCATTTGCGCGAGTGGGAATAAGGAGGAAAACATTGATGAAAAGAATCGCCCTGCCCGTACTGGCCGCCCTGACGCTGACCGCCTGTGCCACTTCACCGCTGGGCCGCAGCCAGTTCTTGCTGATGCCCGCGGACCAGATGAATGAAATGGGCATGGCCGCTTACGATCAAATGAAAACGGAACAGAAGATCAGTACCAACAGTAAGCAAAAACGGTATGTGCAATGCGTGGCCGACGCGGTTACCGCCGAGTCCGGCAGTGACCAGCAGTGGGAAGTGACATTGTTCGACGATCCTGCCGCCAACGCCTTCGCTTTGCCTGGCGGCAAAATCGGGGTCTATACCGGCTTGCTGAAAGTGGCCAAGACCCAGGATCAACTGGCCGCGGTGCTGGGTCATGAAGTGGGTCATGTGCTGGCCCAGCACTCCAATGAGCGCATGTCGATTCAATACGCCACGGATACCGGCACGCAATTGCTGGCGGCCCTGGCCGGGGACAGCGGCGGTGCGGCCCAGCAAGGCCTGATGGCGGCCCTGGGGCTGGGTACTCAGGTGGGCGTGACGCTGCCCTTCAGCCGAAAGCATGAATCCGAGGCCGACATCATTGGCTTGCGGATGATGGCCCGAGCCGGATTCGATCCGCGTCAAAGCGTGGAGTTGTGGAAAAACATGGCTGCGGCCAGCAATGGCAGCCCGCCGGAGCTGTTGTCCACTCACCCCTCCAGTGGCACCCGTATCGAAGATCTGGAGGCCAGCATGCCTGACGCCCTGCCGCTGTATCAGCAGGCCCGCGCTGCGGGCAAAAGGCCGAACTGCGGATAACCGGAGGCAAACGAATCGTGGTCCGTGGAGTGGTGGCGTCCGACAACTCGCTGGCACGCTAGACGCTATTCGCCGCTAAAGCGGCTTCCCACGGATCGGACTACGAAGCCGCTGTGGGAAGCTTGCTTGCAAGCGAAGTCGATAGTCGACCGGGAAATCAACTGTAGTAGGCGTTGTCGGTAACGCTGTGATCGGTCTTGTCCCGCACGCCGGTCAGTTCTGGCAGGCGCTCCTTGAGGGTACGCTCCACGCCATCACGCAAGGTGACATCCACCACCGAACACCCCTGACAGCCGCCGCCGAATTCCAGCACCGCCACATTGTCCTCGGTCAGTTCCAGCAGCTGCACGCTACCACCGTGAGCCGCCAGATTCGGGTTGATCTCCGCGTACAGGACATAGTTGATGCGTTCTTCCAGGCTGGCATCGGGGCTGATGTCGGGGACCCGGGATTTGGGGGCCCGGAAGGTCAGCTGGCCGCCCATGCTGTCCTTCTTGTAATCGATCACCGCGTCTTCCAGGTAGCGTACGCTCTTGCCCTCGATCCAGGCATGGAAGCCTTCATAGTCATAGCGCACATCCCCGTCTTCCTGCTCATCCGGCGGGCAATAGGCCATGCAGCACTCGGCATGGGGGGTGCCGGGGCGTTCGACGAAGATACGCACGCCCATACCCTCCTGGTCCTGCTTGGAAAGCAGGTCGCGGAGGTAATCCTGGGCGCTGTCGGTGATGCGGATCAGTTCTTCGCTCATTCCGGTTTCCGGTTGGGGTATTTCCTGACTATTTTAGTCAGGTACTGCGTGGTTGCAATGGGGCAGCGTTTTTCTCCGGGTTGATCCTGGGGGCCCGAGAGCCTGTTTATAGTCTTTACGCCGCCGCGCCGGAGCTCCCCTCTCCACCTAAAGAAAGTGGGCCCGGCCCTTCGGGTTGCGCTGGGGTAAAGACTATAAACAGGCTCTAGGACTTTCTGGTATGGTTGCCGCTTTCGTCAAAAAGCCGGAAATCACCTTGCCTCCACTGCATCGAAGCCGCCGCGTCCTCGCCCTGGGCCTGCCCATCATGGCGGCCATGATAAGCCAAAGCCTGCTCAATCTGGTCGACGCCGCTCTGGTCGGGCGGCTGGGCGGTGATGCTCTGGCCGGTGTTGGTCTGGGGGGCTATGCCGCCTTCCTGTCGATCAGCGTGGTGATCGGGCTCGGCGCCGGGGTGCAGGCCATGGTGGCGCGGCGCAAAGGAGAAGGCGACGAGCGTCAATATGCCCTGCCCCTGAATGCCGGATTGCTGGTGGGGCTGGTGCTGTCGCTGCCGTTGACCGCGCTGTTTCTGGCGCTCAGCGCACCGATGATGCATTTTCTTGCTCCCAATGCGCCGGTCGCCGGACTGGCCGAGGGCTACTTTGACATGCGTTTGCTGGGCATCTGGGCGGTGGCGATGAATTTTTGCTATCGCGGCTATTGGAACGGCATCAGCCGCCCCGCGGTGTACATGCGCACCCTGATCACCACCCATGTGGCCAATGTGGTACTCAGCTATGGTCTGATCTTTGGCCGTCTGGGCCTGCCGGAAATGGGCGCCGCGGGCGCAGGCCTCGGTACCACCTTGTCGCTTTATCTCGGCAGTCTGCTTTACCTGCTGCAAACCTGGAAGCTGGGGCGTGAGCACGGTTTCATGGCCGCCTGGCCTTCCACCGCCACCTTGGGCAGTATCGCCAGGGTCAGTATTCCCAACTCGGTGCAACAGTTCTTCTTCTCCGCCGGCCTTACCGTGCTGTTCTGGATTATCGGCATGGTCGGCGCCGATGAAGTGGCGGTGGCCCATGTACTGATCACCTTGATCCTCCTGCTGATTCTGCCGGCCATCGGGCTCGGGCTGGCGGCCGCGTCGCTGGTGGGCCAGGCGCTGGGCCGCCGGGATACCGCCGATGCCTACCGCTGGGGCTGGGATGTCACCTGGCTGGCGGTGCTGATGTTGTTCATCACCGCATTGCCCATGTGGCTGGCGCCGGAGTGGATTCTGGGGTTATTCCTGCACCAGCCGGATCTGGTGGCATTGGGACGGGTGCCGCTGATGATCACCGGGCTGGCGATTTGCCTGGACGGCGCGGCCATCATCTTTACCCAGGCTTTGCTGGGGGCCGGCGCATCGCGGTCGGTCATGATGGTCACCCTTGTAGTACAATGGTGTCTGTTCCTGCCGCTGGCCTATATCGTTGGCCCCTGGCTGGGATTCGGACTGCTTGGCATCTGGCTGGCACAGGCTCTGCAACGGCTGGTGACCTCTTCCCTGTTGGGAGGGCTGTGGGTGCGCCGAAGCTGGGCTCACATTCAATTATGACGAGGTCTTCATGAGCGATCAGAACAATTCCGGCTCGGACCGCCCCAACTCCCTGCAAGTATTGAAAAGTATTCTTGCCGGACTGTTTGGTGTGCAGAGCCACGCCAACCGCGAACGGGATTTTAACAAGGGCAATCCCGGCGATTATATCGGTGTTTATGTGGTCCTGGTGTTGGGTCTGGTGATCGGTGTTTTCGTGGTAGTGAAAATGGTTCTCAGTGCCGCCGGGTCATAGCGGAACACACTAGGGATATAGCGATATATTTCTTTTAAGTATAAAAACCCTTTGCTAAAGTTCGCGCCACTCGGAATTGTAAGCCGCCAAACGGCTTGCAAATCAACGAATTAACACGGCGCGACACAGCAATGTACGTATATCAGGACTATGACCAACGGCTTCTGGAAGAGCGGGTGGCACAGTACCGCGACCAGACCCGACGTTACCTGGCGGGCCAACTGAGCGAGGACGAATTTCTCGCTCTGCGGCTGCAGAACGGGCTCTACATCCAGCGCTATGCGCCGATGATGCGTATCTCCGTACCTTACGGCATGCTCAACACCACCCAGGTGCGCAAGCTGGCGTCCATCAGCCGCGATTACGACAAGGGCTTCTGCCACGTCAGTACCCGTCAGAATATCCAGTTGAACTGGCCGGAAGTGGCGGACACTCCCGACATTCTCGCCGAGCTGGCCAGCGTGCAAATGCACGCCATTCAAACCAGCGGTAACTGTATTCGCAACATCACCACCGACGAATACGCCGGCGTTAATCCGCGTGAAATCGAAGACCCGCGCCCCTGGTGTGAAGTGATCCGCCAGTGGGCCACCTTCAACCCGGAATTCGCTTATCTGCCGCGCAAATTCAAAATCGCCGTGAACGCGGTACCGGACGCCGATCCTGCTTTGATCGGCGTGCACGATATCGGCGTACAGATCGTCCATGACCACGATGGCGAAACCGGCTTTCAGGTCTGGGCCGGCGGTGGTCTCGGCCGCACCCCGATGACCGGTGAGGTGATCGGCGAGTTTGTCCCCTGGCCGGATCTGCTTGCCTATCTGGAAGCGATTCTGCGGGTGTACAACAAATACGGAAATCGCGACAACAAGTACAAGGCCCGCATCAAGATTCTGGTGAAGGCTTTGGGCGCGGATAAGTTCCGCGAGTTGGCGGAAGCGGAATTCGCCGAGCTGAAAGGCGGCGCCATGACGCTGACCCGGGAGGAAGTGGCCCGCATCAAGGCCTGCTTCGTGGATCCGGATTATCGCGTTGATGTGGACAGCGCCGCGCTGCACAGTGCTCTGGATCAGCACCGTGCCTTCAACCGCTGGTACCACACCAACACCCGCGCCCATAAGAGGGGCGGCTACCGGGCGGTGACCCTGACGCTGAAGAAGACCGGCCGCATCCCCGGTGACATTACCGACGAACAACTGGAAGCAGTGGCCGATCTGGCGGACCGTTATGCGTTCTCCGAAGTGCGCACCACGCACCAGCAGAACATGGTTCTGGCTGATGTCGCCGAGGACGAGTTGTATGATCTCTGGCGACAGCTGGACGCGCTCGGGTTCGCCACACCGAATCTGGGACTGATCACCGACATCGTGTCCTGCCCCGGCGGTGACCTTTGCGCACTGGCCAACGCTAAGTCCGTGCCGATCGCGGAGGGTATCCAGCGCCAGTTCGACGACCTGGATTTTGTTCATGATCTGGGACCGCTGGATGTCAATATTTCCGGTTGCATGAACGCCTGCGGTCACCACCATATTGGCCACATCGGTATTCTCGGCGTGGACAAAAAGGGCAAGGAGTTCTACCAGATCACCCTGGGTGGTCGCGGTGACCGCCAATCCCGCATTGGCGAAAAAATGGGGCCGTCCTTCGAGTCCCATGAGGTCAACGGCGTGATCGGCAAGATCGTCCGCGTGTATCTGGACAATCGTCTGGAAAACGAGCCTTTCATCAGTACGTACGAGCGCATTGGCATGGACCCGTTCAAGGAGGTGGTATATGGCTAAGGTAATCGTCAACGGCGACATCGTAGACAATGCCTGGCAGCGGCTGACCTCCGAGGAATTGGAGCAACAAGGAGTTCCGGAGGCAGGCGCGGTGATCGTGCCGCTGGCGTACTGGCTGTCTCATCGTGAGGCCCTGCTGGAGCGCTCGGCGCCGGTGGGAGTGTGCCTGGAACCCGGTGAAGAGCCCGCGGATCTGGCCGCGGACTTGCCCACCCTGCCCCTGGTGGCGGTGAACTTTCCCGCTTTCAAGGACGGCCGGGGTTATTCCTATGCCCGTGAGTTGCGCACCCGCTATGGTTTTGAAGGTGAGGTGCGAGCGGTGGGGGATGTGCTGCAGGATCAGCTGTTCTACATGCACCGGGTCGGCTTCAATGCCTTCGAGGTGCGTGCCGACCGTGATATCGAGGAAGCCCTGAATGGCCTGCGCCCGTTCTCGGTTACCTATCAGGGCGACGTTCACGACGAGCGCCCGATCTATCGCCGTCAATCCGCCTGATCATCAATCCGCCCCGTCCGGGGCGGACCTTCCTTTGGCAAGCGCCGGTGCCGAACCGTGTTTCACACCCAGCGTCGCCGGATCATCCACAGCAGGATGCCGGTGCTGGTAATCGCGAGCATTCCACTGAACCACCAGAATCCGTTGGGGTCCTCCAGCCACGGCAAGCCCCCCACATTGATACCAAACAGACCGGTCAGGAAGCCCAGCGGCAGAAAAATGGCGCTGATGATGGCCAGCAGATACATGCGGTCATTGATGGTCTCGTTCTGCGCGGAAAAGACCTCTTCTTGCAGCAGCGTGGCATGTTCGCGGGCCGCGTCCAGATCCTCCAGCAGGCGTTGCAGGCGATCGGTGGCTTCACGAATGGTCTCCGCGTCGCCACTGCGAATACGGCTGTCGCCATGCAGTTTGATCAGTGCGTCCCGTTGTGGGGCCATGTAGCGACGCAGTGTGATGGCCCGGCGGCGCAAGGCGCCGATGCGCCGTGTCTGCTCGCGGCTGCCCGGCCGGCTTTCCAACTGTTCGGAAAAAGCCGCCACCTGGTCCTCGATCTGTTCAATTGCGTCTTCCATGCGCCAGACCAGCCCGTCCACCAGCCCGGCGAGCAGCTCGGACGGCGTCGCCGGCCCCTCGCCCGCGTACAGGGCCTCGACCAGCTCGGTGAGTGATTTAAGGGTACGCTTTTGGGTGCTGATCACCAGGCCGTCCCGGACCCACAGCCGTACCGCGATCATGTCCTCGGGGCGGGCATCGGGGGACAGATTGACCCCACGGAGATAAACCAGAAGCCCCCCGCCCACCTCGCTGACCCGCGGCCGGGTTTCCGGCGTCAGCAGGGCCTCGCTGACCACCATCGGAATATCCGCTCTGGCTTCCAGCCAGTCCCGGCTTTCCGGACGAGTGTAATCCAGATGAATCCAACGGGTGGCATGGTCACCGGCGGACAGCTGTGGCTCGAAGGGCGTCGCTCCGCCCTTGCCGTCCAGACGCAGTGCGAATTTAAGCCAGCCGGGGTCAGTCATGGTGCCTCCCGTATCAGTGGTCTGCCAGCGATCAACCGCCTATCTTGACCACCACGCGGCCGCGCACGCCGCCGGCGAGGATACGCTCGAACCATTCCGGCAGTTGTTCCCGAGTGATTTCCGCCGCTTCCAACGCGGCCAGATCCGGGGTCCAGTCCGAGGCCAGCAACTGCCAGATCTGCTGCTTCACTTCGCGCGGCAGTTCCACGCTGTCCACGCCGAGCAGATTGACGCCACGCAGGATGAACGGAAGCACCGTGGCACTATTGAGTTGCGGTGATCCCACCAGGCCGCAGCAGGCGGCGCTGGCGCCGTATTGCAGGCTTTTCAGGGCGTTCACCAGCATGTCGCCGCCGACGCAGTCCACCACCCCGGCCCAGCGTGGCTTCAACATCGGCTTATTGGCATCCGTCAGGGCGTCCTCGCGGGAAATGATGTCCGCTGCTCCCAGGGCTTTCAGCCAGTCGTGGGCGTCGCTTTTACCGGTAACGGCGACCACGCGAAAGCCCAGCCGGGACAGGATCGAGACCGCCACGCAACCAACACCGCCGGTGGCGCCGGTAACCAGCACGTCACCCTGGTCCTCCTGCAGGCCGGTATCCAGCAATGCCTCCACGCACAAGGCGGCGGTGAGGCCGGCGGTGCCCAGCATCATGGCGGAGCGTGGGTCCATGCCATCCGGCAGCGGCACCAGCCAATCCGCTGGCACGCGAATGTAATCGCCGTAGCCGCCGACGGTGTTCATGCCCAGGTCATAGCCGGTGCAGATGACCTGGTCACCGGGGCTGAATGGGCCCTGCTCCGCTTCTTCCACCACACCAACGGCGTCGATGCCCGGTGTATGTGGATAATGGCGGGTGACGCCCTTGTTGCCGCTGGCGCTGAGCGCGTCCTTGTAGTTCAGAGAAGACCAGCTCACCTTAACCAGAACCTCGCCTTCCGGCAGATCACTCAGCTCACGCTCCCCTACCCGGCTTTGGTAGCCATTGTCGGTGCTTTCGGTGATCAGGGCCTTGAATGTCATTACCAGCTCCGTTTGCTGTTGTCCGTCGGGTATTTATTGGAAGGGCCGCTGCGAGCCACGCTGCCAGAAGCGATCCGCCAGGCGCTGGGCCGCGGACGCCAGGGACAGGCTCAGCCGATCCGCGAGTTTACGCTTCTGTTCCCAGGTAACCTGGTAGATGTCGACCTGGGCTTTGCGCCCCTGCAAGTATTCATCACTGGTCATGATGTCGTCCACCAGCCCCAGTTCCTTGGCCCGGCTGCCGAACCAGTGCTCACCGGTGGCCACCGTGTCGATGTCCAGACCACGGCGGTGCTCACGGACAAAACTCTTGAACAGCTGGTGGGTCTCTTCCAGCTCTTGCTGGAACTTGGCGCGAGCCTTGTCGGTATTTTCGCCAAGCATGGTCAGGGTGCGTTTGTATTCGCCGGCCGTCATCAATTCCACATCCACGTCGTGCTTTTTCAGCAGACGATGGACATTGGGAATCTGTGCCACCACGCCGATGGAACCGATCACCGCGAAAGGAGCGCTGAGAATGCGGTCGCCGATACAAGCCATCATATAGCCGCCGCTGGCGGCCACCTGGTCCACCGCCACGGTGAGTTTCAAACCGCGCCCGCG
This sequence comes from Alcanivorax xiamenensis, assembly GCF_009846745.1. NCBI lineage: Bacteria > Pseudomonadati > Pseudomonadota > Gammaproteobacteria > Oceanospirillales > Alcanivoracaceae > Alcanivorax > Alcanivorax xiamenensis. The sequence goes on from NZ_AQPF01000009.1 coordinate 96,676, forward strand.
CAGACGTTTCAGTTGCGAGGCGGCCAGGCCATAGCTGTGCACCAGTCCACCCGGGCTTTCCAGTCGCAGCAGGACTTCATCATCCGCCTCGGCCACTTCCAGGATGGCGCTGATTTCGTGGCGCAGGGTTTCCACATCACTGGCTTGAAGGTCACCATCGAAATCCAGCACGAACAGGCGCGGCGGCAATTTGTCTTCACCGCCGGCTTTCTTGCGCTGCTTGGCCCGCGCCTTTTCTTCCTTGCGTTTTTTCTTGGCCTCGCTCTTGCGGCGCTGTTCCGGCCACACTTCGTCGATGATGCTCTCGCGCAGGTCGTCGAACTCCTCGTTGAGGTACTTGACGTGTAATTCGCCGTCGCGGCCACTGCGCTGGCGATTGCGCGCCGCCGCCGTGGCGATCCCGCCGATCACAAACAAAATCGCCACCACGAGGGTGGCGACCTTGGCGAGAAACATGCCGTATTCGGATACTAAATCGATGATCACCGTGTCTTGCTCACCTGTATGTATGGGTTAAATCGCCCGTCCCGCTCACTGGCACCGCATCCCGCTTATTGCCAGCCGGAAACCGCCTGCTGCGCACTGCCGTTGAGCGGCCGCCCCACCAGACCGGTGGGGGCAACCGTCACTTCAAAGATCGCCCCGTCCGCCATCGGCAGATAGGCGGCGCTACCATAGCGCGCATCGACAAGAAAACTCCAGCCCTCCCGGGCCTGGCGCCAGACGTCCAGCAGCGGTGGCGCGTCGTGGAAACTATACACGGTACGTTCCCGGGAGCGCTCGTCCTCCAGTGCGAAGTAACGCCCCTGGATGCGATCCAACTGATAGGCCGGCTTCAGTCCCAGCAAGGCGAAGGGGGTTTTCCACTTGATGATTCTGGCGTCCAGTTGCCACTGGTCTCCGGCCAGCCGGAAATCACGGGTGCGGCCATCACGGCCGGTGACCGTGGCGATGTAGGCCTGATTGTCGGTGGCACGGAAGCTGATCGTGGCCACCGGCGATTCCGCGTTCAGTTCGTGGTAGCTGTACAGACTGACCGCCACCAACACCAGATAGATGGCCCCGGCCACCAACAGCAGCCCCGCCGTGCCCTTGAGCCACTGCCACAGCCATTTCTGGCGCAACAGAATCCAGGCCCCGATCAGCACCAGAACCAAGCCAATGACCATAATCAAAAGCGGGGCGAACGAAAAGCTCATCGGGACTCCATCATCATGGCGGGCTGGGGGCGGCGCGTTAGCGGTAAGGCGCGCGCCATTGCTCGATCAGCGTGTGGGCGATGCTGCCCGGCGGTGGTGTGCGCGGCAACTGATCATGGCGGAACCAGCCGGCATCGACGATCTCGTCGTCATCGATAACGATGTCACCGCCGGCATAGTCGCCATGGAAACCGAGCATCAGGGAATGAGGAAAGGGCCAGGACTGGCTGCGTGTGTAGTGCAGATCGCCAACCTGAATGCCGGTTTCCTCCATGACTTCCCGGCGTACCGCCTGCTCGGCGGTCTCCCCGGCTTCCATGAAGCCGGCCAGGCAGGAATAGAATCCGGAGGGAAAACGCGCGGAACGACCCAGCAAAGCGTATTCGCCATCACTGATCAGGGCGATCACGCAGGGAGTGATGCGGGGGTACTGGCGATAGTCACAGGCCGGGCAGATCATCGCCAGCTCACGTTCATGGGGCATCGTGGGAGAGCCACAGCGGCTGCAGAAACGGTGATTCTGTCGCCAGCTCATCACCTGCAGCGCCCGCGCCACCATGGTGAAAGTGTCGTCGTCCAGTTGGCCGAGGATCTGCCGCAACGGGGTCGGGTGAAGACGCTGGTCGGCCAGTTCGTGTTCTCCCTCGTCACACACATAGCAGGGCTGGCCATGCAGCACGCCGATGTAGCGGTAATTGGGGTGCTGGCGCAGCAGGAAGGCCGGCAACCTGGGAATGCTGGGCGAAATCGATGTACAGGTTTTGTTCATGGACCACGAAGCACCAGGCTTCGTCCGCGTCTCTCGGTTCCACCGAGGACAAGTCCAGGGAAAAGAAATGGTTCACGATGTCGCTCCGCCTGTGGGATAGCCAAGGGCACCCACGGCCTGCTCCGCCACATCCAGAACGCCTTCTCCAATCGGTTTCTGTTCTTCCATGCTCTCGAGGTAGTAATCGATGGCGGTCAGGGCATCCGCCAGGGTCTCCATGGCGGTGACCGTGGGTGCCTCGCTGCCACCGATCAACTCCTTCTCGATATAACACCGACAGGCGTTGGTTACGGCGCAGGCCCGCTCCAGGTCGAGGAAGGTCATCCCCCCCACCACCGAAGCGAAAGTGCCCGGAAGATTACTGAGATGCATGGTATCCCACTGTTGCTCCATATAGGAGGCCAACGACCGCTTTGCCAGCGCCAGGCCGGCGCGGCACTCGCCCACCACCGTCATGCGCGCCTCGTCCAGCTGATAGCGGGAGATGCGCTCATTGTTAACTTCGCGACGCACATCATCCGCCGGCGCCAGACTGCGCTCCAGGGTGGCGATGGTGTTCTCCGCGGCAAGCAGATCGTCCACCAGGGCGTGAAAGGCGCCGCTATCCACCTCGCCATCAGAGCGCCAGCCGGCCACATTCTCGGCGCGCTGGCGCAATCCCCCGGCGCTTTGATTCTCGCCGATCATCTCCAGAGTGCTGGCGATGCGCCCGAGCCCTTCGGCGATAGCGCCATAATCGGTATCCGCCACGCCCTGGGCGGCCATGTCCAGGGTGTCCTTGATCTGGTTGATTTCCTCCTTCAGGGCGCCGGCCACGGAGCGGATCACGGAGCCCTTGGAACCGGTCATCAACGCCAATTCACGCTGCAGATCGGCGTCGGCGGGACGTTCCCGCAGCCCGAACGCGGAGCGTACCTCGGTGGCGGCGCCCCCTTTTCCGCTGCCCAAAGCCGTGAGGTACAGGCATTCGCGCAACAGCTCCCCCGGCGGCTCCTGCTCAAGAGCATCGCGCCCCTGGTACACCAGAGCCTTCAATTGCCGGTCATAGCGGGCCAGCAAGGCGCGCCGGGCCGCGGTGAGCGCCATGTCGTCGTGCAGCAGGGACTCCAGCGCCGCTCGCGCCAGCCACCAGCGTTTGCCGCCGGCAAGCCGGTCAATACGTTCCATGGCCCGCAGCATCAGGCGCAGGTGGGTCTGTCGGTCCTGCCCCTGCAGCAGGCCCAGCAGCCCCACCTGGTACATGTGGCGTAGCCGGCGGCTTTGCCGGGCCAGGCCATCCCCATCAGTAGGCGGCCCCGGCGGCATGCGCGGCAGGCCCTCATCCACCTTAAAAAAGCGGCTTTCCGGCAGCGGCGCGCGGCCGGCGGCCTGGCGCAATTCATTGATGCCAGCCACCAGAACCTCCGGCAGCGGACTGCCGCTGAGCTGGACGTATTCCAAATAGTGGCCGAGCAACACGATGGCGTTACCCAGTGCCTGGATCAGGGGCGCTTCCGGTCGCCTCTGAATCTCCCTGGCGGTCAGCACCATGTCCTCCGCCATTACAGTGGCGGCATCCAGTTCCAGCATCTGGCAGATGCCACGTAATTGCTGGAAGGCATCGATGCACCGCTCCAGAGCCGCCCCCTCGGCCTGGTTCTCGGCGAAGGCTTCCAGGCTGGATTCCGATTCGCCAAGGGTGGTGTCGATGGCTTCCTTGAGAAAGGTCAAGGAGGTGGTATTGGTGATCGCGACCATGGGTAGCCCACTCGCTTGTTTTGGTTTGAACTTGATGCCACGGGCCCGGCGGGCAACCCGACCCAAGATGAGCCCGGTGGCGAGAGCGAAATAATTTTCACTTTGTCACTGCTCAAACGGTGCGTCAACTTTCGCCTCTAAGCAACTGATTTGTCTGCGCATTGTTAACCAGGGCACAGCCGAAATCAGTACCTCCCTCTCATCGTACTTTAGTTGACCGTATCGTAAGAATTGAACGGCTTATGATTACCGCCTGGTTTTCGCAGCGGGATCGTGGACCGTTGGAGCGGATCATGGAACTATTTTGGCGGGAACGCGCCCGGCTCGCCTCGGTCCCTGGCGGTGGACACAAAGTAAGCTCCGCGCGGGGGATTTCCCCCGGCACGGCATGCCAACTCAGGAGGTCAGAGCGGGAGTTCGCGGTTGCTGGCTTTGACGATTTCTTTTTTCAGATCTTCGTAACTGTGTACCGCCGGGAACTGGGGAAATTCCGCGATCACGTTGTCCGGAGCGTGGAACAGAATGCCCTGCTCCGCTTCCGACAGCATGGTGGTATCGTTGTAGGAGTCGCCCGCGGCGATGACCCGGTAGTTCAGGCTGTGCAGCGCCTTGACCGAGGCTCGCTTGGGGTCCTGCTGACGCAGTACGTAGTCGGTGATACGGCCACTATCGTCCACTTCCAGACGGTGGCAGAACAGGGTCGGCTGGCCCAGCTTACGCATCAACGGCAGTGCGAACTCATAGAAGGTGTCGGAGAGAATGATCAGTTGGAAGTGCTCCCGCGCCCAATCGACAAAGGCCGGGGCACCTTCCAACGGCTCCAGGGTATCGATCACCGCCTGGATATCCGACAGACCGTAGCCGTGTTGGTCGAGCAGCCCCAACCGCATTCGCATCAGTTCGTCGTAATCGGGGATATCCCGGGTGGTGGCCCGCAGTTCCTCGATCCCGGTGCGCTCGGCGAAGTTGATCCAGATTTCGGGGATCAGCACCCCTTCCAGATCAAGACATAACAATTCCACGTTGATCCCCCTTGGGATTGAATAAAGATGGACGGTGTCCTTGGCCGCGAACGGCGGTCCCGGCGGCTCCGAGCCGGCACACTCCCAGGCCGGCACAATGTAGCCGCGCCCCGGCCGCTTTGCAACGCGCTCACCGGGATCGGAGCCCCTGAACCGGCGCTCACAGCATGGGCAGTTCGATGTTCTGAAACAGCGCTTCGCGTTCCTCACGGGTGCTGGCCCGTACCGCCGCATCAATGACCTCACGGGTCAGGTGCGGAGCGAACAGTTGGATGAATTCGTACATGAAACCACGCAAGAAAGTCCCCTTGCGGAAACCGATCCGGGTGGTGCTGGGCTCGAACAGATGGCCTGCTTCCAGATTGACCAGCCCTTTGTCCTGAACCGGGTCCACCGCCATATGGGCCACGATGCCCACCCCCATGCCAAGGCGCACATAGGTCTTGATCACGTCCGCATCGGCGGCGGTGAACACCACTTTCGGTTCCAGGCCCTGCCGGGCGAAGGCATCGTCCAACTTGCTGCGGCCGGTGAAGCCGAATACATAGGTGACGATCGGGTACTCGGCCAGGGCCTCCAGGGTCAGCGGCTTGATCTTGGTCAGCGGGTGGCCTTCGGGAACCACCACGGTCCGGTTCCAGCGGTAGCAAGGCATCATCACCAGGTCGGTGAACAGCTCCAGAGCCTCGGTGGCGATGGCGAAATCGACGCTGCCGTCCGCCGCCATTTCCGAAATCTGCATCGGCGTGCCCTGATTCATATGCAGGGAGACATCCGGAAAGCGCTGGGTGAACTTCTGAATCACCGGTGGCAGAGCATAACGGGCCTGGGTGTGGGTGGTGGCGATGCTAAGGTCACCCTTGGTCTCGTCCCGGAATTCCTGGGCCACCCGCTTGATGGCCTCGGTTTGCTGGAGGATATCGCCGGCGATGCGCAGGATGGCCTCCCCCGCCGGGGTGACGTGGGTCAGGTGCTTGCCGCTGCGGGCGAATACCTCCACCCCCAGCTCATCCTCGAGCATGCGGATCTGCTTGCTGATGCCGGGTTGCGAGGTGTACAGAGCCTGGGCGGTGGCTGAGACATTCAGATCGTGGCGGGCCACTTCCCAGATATAACGAAGCTGCTGGAGTTTCATGGGCGCTCCCGGCCTATGCGCTGAACAGGTTATAAAAATATAAAGAACTATTCAGAGAAAGCATAGGGGGCAGCGTTTTTTCCGTTCAATGCGTGCGCCCGGTCTACGGTTCCGTCCGTGGCGCATTGGCGATGCCGTGTGGCACATGCCCGGCGGCCACGTGTTCACGGGCGGATTCGCAGTGGCCCTGCTGGTCGTCGAAGAAGACGTCGGCGCCGAAGGCGCGCAGGAACGGCCCCTTTGGCAACCCGCCCAGGAACAGGCTTTCGTCCAAACGGATCCCCCAGGCCCGGAGAGTCCGCACGACCCTTTCATGGGCCGGCGCCGAGCGCGCGGTGACCAGAGCGGTGCGAATCGGACACTGCTCCATGGGGAACGCCATCTGGATCTGGTGCAGCGCTTCCAGAAACGGCTTGAACGGCCCGTCACTGAGCGGCTGCCAGGCGGCTGCCTTCTCGCTCTCGGCGAACGCCTCCAGACCGCTGCTCTGGAACACCCGCTCGGATTCGTCGGAAAACAACACGGCGTCACCGTCGAAAGCAATCCGGAGGAGATCATCCTGTTGTTCCAGCGATCCGCCGGAAAGAATGTTGGCGGCGGCGAATCCGGCATCCAGCACCTGACGAACGTCATCCGGACTGGTGGACAGGAACAGGTGCGCACCAAATGCGGAGACGTAACGGTGTGGGCTTTGGCCGCCGGCAAAAGCCGCCCGGGTGATGGGGAGGCCGTAATGCTCTATGGAGTTGAAGACGCGCAAGCCGGTATCCGAACTGTTGCGCGACAGCAGAATCACCTCCACCCGGTCGCGGCCCTGCTCCAGCTTGTTGATGGCCAGCAGCTTGGTCACCAGAGGAAAGGCGTCGCCGGGCTTGAGGATGTCGTCCTCATGGGCGGTCTGGTACTCCTGAAAAGCGTCCAATCCTTCCTCTTCGTACACTTTGTGGCTGTCGCTGAGGTCGAACAATGCCCGGGAACTGATCGCCACCACCAGCTTGCCGTCAAAGGAAATCGCCATATTCATTTATCCTGTTGCGCTGCGGGCAGTATCCCCGCTGGCCTGGCAAAGCTCAATGGCGTTGCCGGAATGACGCGAATCGGCGGCGCTACGCTGTTGTCCAGCCCCAGGATGTGACATAAAGTTTCAGTGGCACCGCGGGGGATTCCGACCCGGTGCGCACTCAAAGCCCTCACACACATCCATCCGGGGAAAGGGAGTCATCCATGGCCGCGAATACAGTACGAAGCCGCCTTGACGATTTGCAGGCGCAGATTCGCAAGTTGGCGGAACGTTTCGATAACGAAAGGGATAAGCAGATCGCGCAGTTGGAAAAACAACTGGAGAAGGCTCGCCAGCGACTTAACCAGGAGGTCGAGCGCCGCCGCGACACGCTCAATCGACTCGAGAAGCTGCAGGCGGAATACCGGGAGAAAGCCAATGCCACGGTCAAGCGTCAACTGGACCGCGCCCGCAAAGCGGTGGACGAAGCGCGTTCCCGGGTGGACGAATCGGAAGCTCGCAAGCGGTTCCTGGAAACCGAGGTAAAGGTACTCAAAGCCACCGCCAAACAGGCCAACAGCCTGGCCAAAGTAATCGGCCAGTACCAAAAGGATCTGGAAAAGCGGGCCAAGGAGATTGAAAAGAGAGTCGGCGGCGATGCGCCGAAAGCGGCCCCTAAACGGAAGAAAGCCGCGGTGAGGAAGAAAGCCCCCGCGCCTCGGAAGAAAGCAGCCGCCAAGAAAAAAGCCGCGATAAAAGCCGCACCGGCGAAGAAAAAGGCCGCCACGCGTAAGAAAGCCGCGACCCGGGCGTCCCCGACACCAGGCGACGCTTCCTGAATCGCTCCGCGCCGGCGGCCCTGCCGTCGGCGCGGTCTTGCCTTTAGGCGCTCAGAACCGGTGCAGCAGACTCTGATAGTAGGCCACCACCGGCTTGCGATGGCTGCGCTCCATGGCCGGTAATCCCTTGTCCACGACTGAGGTGGAGGCCTTGTTGATGGTGGCGCGGGCAGTGGAGACGAGGCCGCGATTGATGGCGCCGAGCTTCAGACTGCCGAGGGTCTTGTCCAAATAGTTTTCAATAGCCCCATCGGTGATGCCATGCATCACTTCCACCAGGTGGGCCATCTCCCCTTCCCCGTTGGCGAACGATTCAAAAACCTGATTGGCGCGCTCGGCCAGATCCGGCGGCAATGGATAGCCGACAAAAATGTCGCCGCCCTTTTCCAGTCGCAGGGAACGGAAATGGTCCGCAAGAGCGTGTTGCTCCTCGACGCTGGCTTTGCGCATCAGGCGTCCCGCCAGCCCATGGGCTGCCTTACGGATCACTTTCATGGCCCCCATGATCATGTTCACCGCGGTACCGCGGGCGTTGACGGCTTCGATCGGCCCGGTGAAGTAGGTATGCAGGACTTCGTCGATGAAAGGATCGGTGATGCCATCCAGATCCGCGGCATGGTTGCCAGACGGGTTCTCCCGCATCTTGGCGAGAAAAGCGTCGATCCGCTGGCGCAGTGTTTCGCTGGCGGGAAAGGCCACGTACAGGGTGTCACTCATAATCTGAACTCGGCTTCCAATAACGGGTAAAAGTTTCAAACAATGGAAAGCGCCGATCATACCCAATGGTATACAAGGCGCCCGCAGCCGTGACGCCTGAACAGAATGTCTTTTCAGTCAGTCCGACGGCGCGGACAAAGCTGCCGCCGCCATTGCACCAGCACCCTCGCAAGCCGCTCGGTGGCCTGCATGAACGCCTCCGATTGCTCGTCCTCCAAGCGCAGTCGATCAAAGTCCTCCCGATTGCGCTGGGCCGGAGTAAGTGCCTTGCGAGCGTCGCCCCGGTGAAAATTTTCGCAGTCGTTGGCCAGTTGATGAATCGCCGCCAGATCCACTTTCGGTGCCACCCGCGCCGGCAGGCAATCCAATAACGCCGCCATTCTCAGACTGGCCTCGCCGGCATCGACCTGCCCTTGCATATAAGCCCGGCTGAGCACTTCCAGGCTCTCCAGAACCTGGGCATGGCGGTGCCGCTCAAGTTCCTCTTCACGGCGGCGGGACATCCAGCGCCAGATCAACAGCCCCAACACCACGCCGATCAGCAAGCCGATCGCGATTGCCAGGGCCAATTGCATGCCCATCCCCATAAAGTTCTCCTGGTTCACCGTGTCTTGATTGATTGGCCGCGCCGCCGGTCCGATGTTGTATGAAGGCGTATTGAAAATCATCATCGCCGGTCTCATATTGCGCCGGGAGGGCCGTCGATTCAGCCCTCCAGCCAGCACCATCGGCGCGCAGCGCAACATACCGGTTCCATCCGTCGGACGTCCAACCCGCCGGCCAGCGGACCACGCCAGGATTATGCACAGGCTCCAAGGAAACTTGAGAGGATTGCGAGAATTGTGAGGAGAGCCAAGCAGTGACGCCGAGCCTGCCCCCCTGGTTGCACCAACTGGGACAGACCCTGGAACCCTGGTTTCCCGCGCTCACTTTGATCGGGCTGCTGATGGCGGTCATTTCGACCCTGGCCATCCCCTGGCTGGTGATTCGCATGCCGGCGGATTACTTCACCGCCGAACGGCGCCCCACCCGCTATCGTCACCCCGGCCATTGGCTGCTGTGGGCATTGCGCAATGCCCTTGCAATAGTGCTGCTGGCCGCCGGCCTGCTGATGCTGGTATTGCCCGGGCAGGGCCTGCTGACCATGCTGATCGCGGTGATGGTCAGCACTTTTCCCGGCAAATACCGGCTGGAAAGGGCTATTGTCCGCCATCGCGGTGTGTTCCGGGCCGTCAACTGGATTCGCCGGCGCCGACGACGGGAACCGCTTCACTATCCTCCATGACAATCACGAGAATGCTGATTCGCTGGCAAGCCGACTTCCCAAAGCGGTTTCGCGGCTCCTTGTGTGATGCCAGCGAATATAGCAATAGACGTCGCCATGAGATGCCGTCGTGACGGAGGACTGTTGTAGAATATCCGTCCCGGCCGGCGCCGGGTGACGCTTTCGCTACTTTCACGGAGATATTGATGGCCCTGGCGAGTCTCGCGATCCGCTGGCACGACACCGCGTTTGATCTGCTCGATCAGCGCGCCCTGCCCGCCGACACCATCTGGCTGCGCATCACCAACGCTCGGGAGGCCGCCCAGGCCATCCGCGACATGGTGGTGCGTGGCGCCCCCGCTATCGGTATCACCGCTGGCTATGGCCTGGCCATGGAAGCCCAGCGGCTTGGCGATCAGGCTTCCCTGGCGGCGCTGGCACCGGCCTTCGAAGTGCTGGCGGCGAGCCGCCCTACCGCGGTGAACCTGTTTTGGGCGTTGGACCGGCTGCGTGAGGCCGCCGGTGATCTCGCTGGCACTGCTCTGGTGCGGCGCTTGAGTGAACAGGCCGAGAGTCTGCACCGTGATGATCTGGCCGCTAACCGGCGTCTGGGCGAGACTGGACTCGCTCTGCTGCCACGGCAGGCCAGGATCTACACCCATTGCAACACTGGCGCTCTCGCCACTGGCGGCCACGGCACCGCCCTCGGCATCATCCGTTCCGCCTGGGAAACAGGCCGGTTGCGGTCTGTGTACGCCGGGGAAACCCGGCCCTGGCAGCAGGGTGCCCGGCTGACCAGCTGGGAACTGATGCAGGATGGCATCCCCGTCACCCTGGTGGCGGACAGCTGCGCCGCTATGTTGATGGCCCAGGGTGAGGTGGATGTGGTGATCGTTGGCGCCGACCGGATCGCCGCCAACGGTGACACCGCCAACAAGATCGGCACCTATTCCCTTGCCGTGCTGGCCCGCCACCACGGCATTCCCTTTATCGTCGCGGCGCCGGAATCCACCCTGGATCCGGCCATGCGGGATGGTGCCGGCATCGTGATTGAGCAGCGCCCGCCCGAGGAAGTGCGACAAGTGGCGGGGCACCCCTGCGCGCCGGTGGATTGCCCGGTCTATAACCCCGCCTTCGACGTCACTCCAGCGGCGTTGATCAACGCCATTGTCACCGAAAGCGGGATTATCCGGTCTCCGGATCCGGTCGCCATGGCGGCGCACTTCGCCCGGAGGGCCTCATGAGCCAGCGCCCGTACTCCACTGCCGTTTTCCGCGAAGCCGCCCGCACACTGGCGGCCACTGGCCAGCGTCTGTATCGGCATGGTTGGTCCCCCGCCACCAGCAGTAATTATTCGATACGACTGAATGCCGGCCACGCCGCCATCACCCGCTCAGGCAAGGACAAAGGCTTGCTTGATGAAACCGACATCATGGTGGTGGATATGCAGGGGCAGCCGGTGGGTGACGGCAAACCCTCGGCGGAAACCTTGCTGCACACTCAGCTCTACCGGCGTCACGAGCACGTCGGCGCGGTACTGCACACCCACAGCCACGCCTCCACTGTGTTGACCATGCACTGGCCGGCGGATCACCTTACCCTGGAAGGGTATGAACTGTTGAAGGCCCTGGAGGGCATCACCACCCATGAAACCCGGGTGACTCTGCCGGTGTTCGACAATACTCAGGATATCGCCGCTCTGTCGGCGCGTGTGGATCAGGCCATGGACCAGGGCCTGGCGCGCCACGCTTACCTGATCCGTGGCCACGGCCTGTATACCTGGGCTGGGGATATGGCCACCTGTTACCGCCAGTTGGAAGCGCTGGAAACGCTGCTGGCCATTGAACTGGACCGTCGCCGGCTGGGTTAACCCCACCCCGCCGCGACTTTGAACGAGGATCATCCCATGAGCAATCTGAAAATATTCCGTGATGGCGAGCCCGAAAACCCGCTACTGGTGGTGGACAGCAAGGCCGCCATGGTGGTGGAACTGGCCAAGGCCGGCATCCGCTACGAGCAATGGGAAGCCGGCCAGGAACTCAGTGCCAGCCCATCCCAGGAAGAAGTGCTAGCGGCCTATGCCCGGGACATTGATCGGCTGAAGCGTGAGGAAGGTTACCAGACCGTGGATGTGGTCAGTATGCAACCGGACCATCCCGACAAAGCCGTATTCCGGGAGAAATTCCTCGACGAGCATCGCCACTCGGAAGACGAGGTTCGTTTTTTTGTCGAGGGCCAGGGGTTGTTCACGCTGCACATCGGTAATCAGGTTTATGAGGTGTTGTGCACCAAGGGCGACCTGCTCTCCGTACCGGCCAACACCCCGCACTGGTTCGACATGGGGCCGAACCCGCGCTTCGTGGCGATCCGCCTGTTCAACAACCCGGAAGGCTGGGTGGCCAACTTCACCGGCAGCGACATCGCCGGCCGGTTCAGTCGTCTGGAGAACTGAACCGATGACGATCGATGCTATTGTTACCGACATCGAAGGAACCACCAGCAGCATTTCCTTCGTCAAGGAGGTGCTGTTCCCCTATGCCCACCGGGAAATGGAAACCTTTCTGCGGACCCATTGGGAACAGCCCGCCGTAGCGGAATGCGTGACCCGGGCCCGTGCCGAAAGTGGCCACCCCCTGGCGTCGCCGGAACAGGCCGCGGCCCTGTTCCGGGACTGGATCGCCGAGGATCGCAAGATCACTCCCTTGAAAACATTGCAAGGCATGATCTGGCAAACAGGCTACGAGAGCGGTGATTACCAGGCCCACATGTACTCCGACGCCGTGGAGCGGCTGCGGGAGTGGCAGGCCCGGGGGCTGAAGTTGTATGTGTATTCGTCCGGTTCCGTTGCCGCCCAGAAACTGTTCTTCGGCTACAGCGAGGCCGGTGACCTGACGCCCTTGTTCAGTGGCTATTACGACACCACTAGCGGCGGCAAGAAAGAGGCTGACAGCTACCGGCGCATCACCGCCGACATTGGCGTGCCCGCCGGGCGGGTGCTGTTTCTCTCCGACGTGGAAGCGGAACTGGACGCGGCCCGGGACGCCGGTTTGAACACCACCTTGCTGGATCGCGAAAAGGTGGTTCGAAACACAGCGCATGCCCGCGCCGAAACCTTTTACGACGTCGCGATCTGACCGCACCGGTAGAGGATGAATTTGGCGTTGCCGGCCACCACATCCACGTGCGCGAATGCCCGCCGCAACGGCGGGCGGTAAGGCAGATGTCGATTGGCCACCACCCACAGCGCTCCGGTCTCCGCTAAATGCCGGCGGGCATGGCGGAACAGCGTCAACGCGACCCGGTCGTCGACGGCGTGGCCCCGATGGAACGGTGGGTTCAGCACGATCAGGTCAAATCGTTGCTCCAGGCCATCCAATCCGTTACCCAGATGGAACCGGCAGCGCTCGGGTTCGGGAGCGTGGAGCATGACGTTACGGCGCGCGCTTTCCACCGCCAGAAAGGATTCATCGCAGAAGGTCACCCGCGCCCCGGGATTGTCCACCGCCAGCGCCAGACCAAGCACGCCGTTACCGCAGCCGAGGTCCGCCACTTCTCCCTCCACCTGCCGGGGCAGATGTTCCAGCAGGAAGCGCGCGCCGATGTCCAGGTGCTGGCGACCGAAAACTCCGGCCCCGGTATGCAGCCGCCAGTCTCGTCCCGGCACGCTGACCAGTGCCTCTTCCGGCTGAGGCCGAAGGACCTTGCCCGGAGCGAGCGCCGAGAACCGGCGCGCCCTTTTCCAACCCAACCCGGCCTGGCCGTTACCCAGATAGGCCTCCATCAAAGGCACCAGGTTTGGCGGCAGGTGCTTGTCCATCCCCGCCAGCCAGATTGGCGTCCCCCGCGGAAGAAAACGGGCCAGCCAGTCCAGTTGCGCCTCCAGCAGCGACGACTCCTTGGGAACCCGCATCAACACCTGGTCGGGATGGACCGACGGTGTTTGCCACGGCCAGCACCAGCCGTCCTTCGGCAGTGCCATGTCATTGTCGGCGGCGTTGGCCTCCGCCGCGCGCCAGGCCAACCAGGAATCCCCCTGACTGCAGGCAGGCCCACGCCGCAGTGCCGTCAACCACAGAGCTCCGCACTGGTCGTTCACCACCAGGGTGACCGGCCCGGCGCCCTGCTCTTGCAGCGTTCTGAGTAAGTATCGATCCGCCGCGTCCCAGGCTTGCAGCCGCTCGTCGCGCCGGCGGGGCCAGCGCCGCAGGCGCAGATCATCCAGTTGTTCAGGTATTTCAGGCATCAAAACTGCTGTCAGAGTGGCTGGGAAAGGCGCATTGTACGGCCAATTGAGCAGAATATGGACAACCAGAAAGATTCCCGTTGCAAAACAGTAGCATTCTGAAAATTCGCTGCTAGAATACGCCCCCACATTCGGAGTATAGCTCAGCCTGGTAGAGCACTACGTTCGGGACGTAGGGGTCGCAGGTTCGAATCCTGCTACTCCGACCAAATTAAAAAGCCGGCCTCAGGGCCGGCTTTTTAATGCCCGTTTGCCAACGCCACAACCAGGACACCAACACCCCATCTCTGCCCGATTCCGCGGCCTTGACCACGAATGAGCCGTATCAGTGTGTTCCGTGTAAGCGGCCCGCTCCACCACAGTGATCCGCGGACCGCGGTAACCGTCAGAACGTGTACACGACCGAGACCCGGGTTTCCTGGTCGCTGCGGTGACTGCCGTCATCCGGCACCTTGGAGTTGCGTTTCAGCAGGTGGCTCAGACGCAGTGAGAAATGATCGTTGATCTTGGATGTCAGTGAGGTTTCCGCCCGCACCACGGTATTTTCATCGCCCACCTCAGTGGTGAAATCTTCCTTGAACGAAGCGGTTTCGGAGATTTTCCACTCGTACTTGGCGGCAAAGCGGCCGATTAAGCTTTCTTCCTTATCCTGACAGCTGGTGTAGGAATCGGAGGGGTCGAGACAGTCCACGCGATAACCGGGGCCAGCTTCCAGGTCCAGGGTATGGGTTTCGGTATCCAGGAAACGGCGACCGAGACCGACGGCGTAACTGGCCTGATAGTGGTAGCCGGAGAAGTTGTCTTTATCGTAGGTGACGATGTTGAAGATGTAATTCCGGCCCTCATAGCCGAATTTGCGATCCAGTTTATACGAGCCGTAATAGCGTTCGGCGGTGCGCTCGTCCTCGCGGGTTTCATCGTTGCGGGACATCTCATTGACCGCTTCCATCTTGCCGGTATGACGCCACAGCCGGCCGTCGTGGGTCAGATTGGCCACGGCAGCCAGGTTCTGGGAACGCGTATTCCCTGATTTCAGAAGATAGGACCCTTCCAGTTCGATATCCCAACCTCGCGGTTTCGCTGTTTCTTCCGCTTCCTGGGCGTAACTCAGGGCCGGCCCCGCCGCCAGGGCGCATGCCAGGACCAAGCATTGTTTGCGCATCATGCCTCCTACGCTATGTTTGTGGTTCAAGGCCCGTTCCAGGGCCACTAAAAGGGCGCATTATGCGCAAACGCGCGCGCCCGCCCCACCATCTGCGACGCTTTGGTGGGTATTTTTACAATAGGACTGTCTACCGGTCACGATCCGGCACCCGCGAAGGTGCCATGAACAAGGCACCATGAACAGAGCCACGGCAACGACGCTCAGTATAGCGGGCACTCAGGTGCGTTGGGCAACACCGCCCCAACCGCTATAATGCGCCCCCGGTCACCCAACGGAGCAGTTCATGTCCAACCAACGCCGCGCACAGCTCAGTTCTCTCATGCAGGAACGCATTGTCATCCTGGATGGAGGCATGGGCACCATGATTCAGCGCCTCAAGCTCAGCGAAGACGACTTTCGGGGCACTCAGTACGCGGACTGGCACTGCGATCTGAAGGGCAATAACGACCTTCTGTCCATTACTCAGCCGGACAAAATCGAAGCGTTGCATCGTGCTTATCTGGAAGCCGGCGCCGATATCATCGAAACCAACTCCTTCAACAGCACCGCCATCGCCATGGCGGACTACGACATGCAGGCGCTGGCCCACCAGTTGAACAAGGCCTCCGCGGAGGTGGCACGTCGCGCCGCCGATGCGGTGGCCACGCCGGAGCGTCCGCGTTTTGTCGCCGGGGTGCTCGGCCCGACCAACCGGACCGCCAGTATCAGCCCGGACGTCAATGATCCCGGTTACCGGAACGTCAATTTCGACACTCTGGTGGGAGCGTACCTGGAGGCTGTGGACGGTCTGGTTCAGGGCGGCTCCGATCTGATTCTGATCGAAACCATCTTCGATACCCTGAACGCCAAGGCGGCGGTGTTCGCGGTGGATCAGTATTGTTACGAGCGGGGACTGGATCTGCCGGTAATGATCTCCGGCACCATAACCGATGCCTCGGGCCGCACACTCACCGGACAGACCACGGAGGCCTTCTACAACTCGTTGCGCCACGCCCGGCCGATTTCCATTGGCCTGAACTGCGCCCTGGGTCCGATGGAGTTGCGTCCTTATATAGAAGAGCTGTCGCGCCTTTCCGAGTTCGCGGTTTCCGCCCACCCCAACGCGGGTCTGCCCAACGAGATGGGCGAGTACGATCTGGACCCGGATACCATGGCAAAGGAAATCCGCGGTTGGGCCCAGAAGGGCTTCCTCAACATCATTGGCGGCTGCTGCGGCACCACCCCTGAACATATCGCCGCCATGGCGGCGGCGGTGCGGGACTGCTCACCACGGGCTCTGCCGTCGATACCGGTGCACTGCCGCCTGTCTGGTCTTGAACCTTGCAATATCGCGCCGGACTCGTTGTTCGTTAACGTGGGCGAGCGCACCAATGTCACCGGTTCCAAGCGCTTTCTCCGTCTGATCAAGGAAGGCGACTACGATACAGCCTTGGATGTGGCCCGGGACCAGGTGGAAAACGGCGCCCAGATCATCGACATCAACATGGACGAGGGCATGCTCGATTCGCTCGAGTGCATGGTCCGCTTCCTTAACCTGGTGGCGTCCGAGCCGGAAATCTCCAAGGTGCCGGTGATGATCGACTCCTCCAAATGGGAAGTGATCGAAGCCGGCCTGAAGTGCATCCAGGGCAAGGGCGTGGTGAACTCCATTTCCCTCAAAGAGGGGGAAGAGGCGTTCCTGAATCAGGCACGCCTGATTCGTCGCTATGGCGCGGCCACCGTGGTCATGGCCTTCGATGAAGAGGGCCAGGCGGAAACCCGTGAACAGAAAGTGGCAATCTGCAGCCGGGCTTATAAGTTGCTGACCGAGGAAGTGGGCTTCCCGCCGGAAGACATTATCTTCGACCCCAACATCTTCGCCATCGCCACCGGCATCGAGGAACACAACAATTACGCGGTGGACTTCATCGAGGCGGTGGCGGAAATCAAACGTACCCTGCCCCATGCACTGATTTCCGGTGGTGTCTCCAACGTGAGCTTCTCGTTCCGGGGCAATAACCCGGTGCGTGAAGCGATTCACGCGGTGTTTTTGTACCACGCCATTAAGAACGGCATGGACATGGGGATCGTCAACCCGTCTCAGCTGGCGATTTATGCGGATATTCCCGAGGAACTGCGCGACGCGGTGGAAGACGTGGTGCTGAATCGCCGGGATGATGGCACCGAACGGCTTCTCGACCTGGCGGAGAAGTATCGCGACAGCGGTGACAAGGAAATCAAGAAAGAGGATCAGGAATGGCGTTCCTGGCCGGTGGAGAAGCGCCTTGAACACGCCCTTGTCAAAGGCATCACCGACCATGTGGAAAGCGATACCGAAGAAGCCCGCTTGCGGGCGGAGCGCCCTCTGCATGTGATAGAAGGCCCGTTGATGGACGGCATGAACGTGGTCGGCGACTTGTTCGGCGCCGGCAAGATGTTCCTGCCGCAAGTGGTCAAATCCGCCCGGGTCATGAAAAAAGCAGTGGCCTATTTGCTGCCTTTCATGGAAAAGGAAAAAGAGGAAATGGGCACCCAGGATGAGTCCAACGGGCGCATCCTGATGGCCACGGTGAAAGGCGATGTCCACGATATCGGTAAGAACATTGTTGGTGTGGTACTGCAGTGTAACGGTTACGAGGTCATCGACCTCGGCGTTATGGTGCCCTGCGATAAAATTCTCGAAACCGCTCGCGCCGAAAACGTGGACATCGTCGGACTGTCTGGCCTGATCACTCCGTCGCTGGACGAAATGGTCCATGTGGCCAGTGAAATGGAACGGCTGGAAATGGATCTGCCGCTGATGATCGGCGGCGCCACCACCAGCCGCATTCACACCGCGGTGAAGATCGATCCCAACTATCGTCATGCCGTGGTCCACGTGGCGGACGCGTCCCGCGCTGTGGGCGTGGTTTCCCGGCTGCTGTCCGATACCCAGAAAGACGGCTATGTGGCGGAAACCAAATCCACCTATCAGGACCTGCGCGACCGGCGTAAACAACAACAGGTGGACCGCTCCCTGGTCAGCATCGAAAAGGCCCGGCAACACCGTTTTCAGCCTGACTGGAGCGGTTACACCCCGCCGGAGCCAAAGGTCAAAGGCATCAAGGTGTTTGACGACTATCCCCTGGAAGAGCTGGTGGAGCGCATCGACTGGACACCGTTTTTCCGATCCTGGGAATTGGCTGGCCGCTACCCGCGAATTCTCGAGGATGAGGTTGTCGGCGAGGAGGCCACCCGCCTCTACCATGACGCTCGTGCCATGCTGGATCGACTGCTCAAGGAGAAATGGCTCACCGCGCGGGGAGTGATCGGTTTCTGGCCGGCGCAATCGGATATGGACGATATTCAGCTGTTCCGGCAACCCGGTGATAGCGAACCGTTCATGACGCTGCATCACCTGCGTCAACAACTCGACCGGGAAAAGAACGATAAACCGGATTATTGCCTGAGTGACTTCATCGCCCCGGCGGACAGCGGAAAGCAGGATTGGCTCGGCGGCTTCGCGGTCACCACCGGCATTGGTATTGATGAGCATGTGGCGCGCTTCGAGGCGGATCATGACGATTACTCCGCGATCATGCTCAAGGCCCTGGCCGACCGACTCGCCGAGGCATTCGCCGAGCGCATGCACGAACGGGTACGCAAGGAATTCTGGGGATACGCCGCCGATGAGACCCTGGATAATGATGCACTGATTTCCGAGCAGTACCGGGGAATCCGCCCTGCTCCCGGCTACCCGGCCTGCCCGGACCACACCGAGAAGGCACTGTTGTGGGCGTTGCTGGAGCCGGAGAAAAACGCCGGCATGACGCTCACTGAGCACTACGCCATGTTCCCCGCCGCGGCGGTGTCCGGCTGGTACTTCTCGCACCCGGAAGCCAAGTATTTCGGTACTGGTAAGCTCGGCAAGGATCAAATGGACGATTATGCCGCCCGCAAGGGAATGAGCCGGAAGGAAATCGAAAAGATGGTTCCTCACCTGCTTGGTTATATCGACGAGGACTAGACGCCAGACGACAGACGCCAAGAGATGAAAAACCAGCCCTACAGCGCTGGCAAACATTAAAAACGCTTATTGAGATCCGCAAGGTTTGAATATCTGGTGTTCTAAAGCGTCCGGCGTCTAGCGTCCAGCATCTGGCGATTCATTCCGGGCCACGGTACCCGCCGCGCCATCCAGGGATACCCACTCCTCGTCACGCACGCCATGGACGGCGTCGGCCAGTCCCCATACCGCCGGAATACCGCAGGCACGGGCCAGACTGGCGGCGGGATTGGCCGGATCCCGGCGGCTCAGGATCAAGGCGCCGGCGCGCGCCAGCCAGGGGGTCCAGGCCGCATCCACCTCATCCACCACCAGCACATCTCCCGGCCGGATATTGTTCAGCGCCCAGGCGCTGCAGAGCCGACGTACCGGCCCTTCCACCCGTCCGGGCACCAGCGGCAAACCCAGCAGTAATGGCTCCGAGGGTTTGCCCCCAAAACCATAGCCAATGCGGTCCATTTTCCAATCCGGCGCGCCAACCAGGGCGTCTTCCAGGAAACGGACCTTACGCTGGGCGATGATCCGCCCGGCGGCGGATTTTGGGATCCGTCGTTGCATCCACAGGATCCAGAGCTCATCGAAATACAGGAAATGGACATCGTCCGGATGCGCCAGTAACTCTTGTGATACCAGCTCCTTGGCGGCGTGCATCAGCAGGTCCCGCAGCTGTTGCGCCAACGACTGACGTAATGTCCGTGCCTGCCTTGCCAGCGACAACCAGGCGGCCGTTTCCGCTCCCAGCCGGTCATCGGAATCTTCGCGCCGGCGCCGTTCGCCAGCGGCTTCCAATACCGCTCTCAGGGTCGGGCTGTCCCGCACGGGCGCATGCACCGGGTCATCGCCGGGGCGCAGTGCCGCCAGTTCGTCCGCGGGTCCGACACTCGCCTGTTCCTCCCCGCTCTTCCCCTCATCCCTCGTTCTCAACTCAAGGGCCTGATCCAATGCCCGCAGTTCGGAGGCCGTCAGCAGCGAGGCCAGCGGAAAGGGTTGATCGGCGCAACCGGGCAACTCCGGTAACCATAGATAACACAACCGGCCTTCCAGGCGGGCCAGACGCTCACCGATGCGATCCAGCGCGATCAGTTGACGCCAAAACGCATCCCGATCCGAGTTCATCGCCCGTTCTTGTTTCGATTGAAGCTGTTTCAGGTGACGTTCCAGCATCACCAGCGTCCAAAGCCAGCGCCGTCGCGGAGGAGACAACTTCCGGCGAGTGGCCATATCCTCAAGGGATTCCGGCGGCTGCCAGGCAGGCGGCACCTGGGACCAGGCCGCCGGCCAGGTTTCCGCCAGGCGGCGAAAGTAAATCCCGTTACTGTACAAATGACTGTGCTGGCGGCGGTAAGGTTCGACGTTCTCCAGCTCCTTCCAACCGTGGCGGCGGGCCAACGGCCACCAGAACGCGGTTTTCAACCAACGCCCTTCCAGCGTATACCAAAGGGGCGTCAGCGCCTGATTGAACACGGCGCCGCCGGCCCGCCGGTTCCAGGCTTCCTCGGGTACCGGCAGCGACCCCACCGGCAGGCTCTGCAGTAGCCAGATCCGGTCTCCGTCATACCCCCACTCTCCGGCCTGCGGATGGTGAAACTGGTTGCGCAGCAAGTGCCCCAGGGTCACCAGCGCCTCAGCGGGCACAATCCGCTCCAGACCCGGGGAACCGTCCCCGCGATGCACCAACCGTCCATCGGTATCGAACACCAACCGTTGCCGCTGCCCTGCCCCGGCGGGAACGCCCTCCACCACCATATGTGGCAGATCCTGGCGCAACGGATGGCGTGTGAACAGGACGCCCGCGGCCTGCAGGTCCGGCAAGGCCTGGATGATTGCATGGTCCGGTCCGGGGCGGTGTTCGAACAGTTCATGGAGGGCATGGGCCAGGGCCTGGTCACTGTCCAGTTTCAGCAGGCTCTCCCGCCGGGAGCGGGGGTTGATCACGCCGTGATGCAGTACCCAGCGGCGCTGCCGCCCGAACATTCGCGGCAAGGCACGCAGCCGGCGGGCGAGATCATCCACCTGCAGCGCCAGCACCGTTTCACGGCTGACCCGCCAACTGGGCGGTATTGGCAACCCGGATGCCGCCCAGCGTTGGACGTTCTCGGCCCCGTTGACGTCAGGGCCCAGTACCTCGATCCCGCTCATGCTTTGGCGAGACTCCCCCGCCCCGCCAACCGCAGACCGGTGAAATAAATCACGGGCGTCAAGACGGCAACCCCCGCCGACAGCACCAGGGCGATACCACCAAACAACACCGGGGCCTTCATCAAAGTGCTCATCAGCGAATCCTGCCAATAAAAAAACCATTCATGTTCCGGCGGAAACAGCCAGATATGAAACTGGTAAAACACGGCTTCCGGGCCCGCCACCGCGAGCCAGAGTGCCAGCCCGAGCAAGGGCACCGCCAGAGCGAGGGCCCGGCTGCTCCGGGACGGGCGGCGCTGTCGCCTTACCAATAGGGCCAGTGGCCACCAGAGACAAGCCGCGATCAGCGTAACCACCGTACCCAGCCGGATCAGATGGGCGACGTCCTTGAGATGCAGGATTTCCGCCTGCCGCAGCAGTGGGACCGGCTCACCCAGACGGTTTGGATAGTGGATCGCCTCCAGCCCTTCACCATTGTCATGGACGGCCTGGCGGATTTCGTGGAACAGCGTCTGATATTGCTCCGCCTCGAGCCGCTCGAAGTCCCTACGGTACCGGTTCTGAGGACCGTATTCCTGAATGTGCCCCTCAATATCAAGCGTTGGATACCAGAATGCGTAGCCGTAGTCGCACAGGCTGTAGAGTCCCCAGCTAACGCCGAGCGCCAGGATCATGGCATTGAGGGTATAGAGCCACCAGGCCGCCAGGGAGGCGGCGCCACGAGCAGGGCCGACCATCGCCTAGCGGCTCAGGGAGGCGCGGAGCGTGGCGGTGCCGGACTCATTGCCGGGTCCCAGCTCCAGGGTGCCCAGGTTCAGCCCCTGGTCCTCGAGGAAATGCAACCAGATCAACACCGCATTGGCGGGCTGGTCCTCCAACTGAATACGCACCGAGCGGTTACCATCCGGGGTGAACCCCTGCAGGGTCAGGCCGTGATTCTGCGCCGAGCGACTGATTTCACTGACCCAGTTATCACCGAAGGCACTGCTCTTGTCGCGATTATCGTTCTGGCCCCGGGCGGCGCGTACCGCCGGCGCGTTCAATTCAATCCACTGCCGTGTTTGCTCATTGGCGACGTAACGCTGACGGGCGGATTCCCGTGCATTCCAGACCGGCTGCCAGATCAACCAGTAAATCAGGAACAATACGACAACCGCACCCAGTAACTGCAGAATGGTCTGCTCCCGGGGCTCCCTGGAGGCATACCATTCAAAGGCCGGCTGCAACCGTTTGTTCATCTGGGTCCGGGCTTGCTCTATATGCTGTTTCATCCGGCCTGCTCCACCCGAATACGCGCGGTAACCCCATTGGGGCCGTTGCGATAGTTGGCGATGGACGCGTTAACGCCTTTTTCCCGTAATGCGGTTTGCAGTTTCTCCAGGTCGGCGTATTCCTTGGCACCCAGATCCAGCAGCAGGTTGCCCTGACGCTCATCGAATTGCAGCCGTTTGGGCTCCACCTTACTGGCGGACAGCACCGCGGCCACCGAAGGCAGCACCTGGAACAACCGGGCATTGCCCGTGGCGCCACCGCCATTGGAAAGACGGGCCAGACGGGCCTCGAACTGCCGTCGCAAACCGGCGGTGGCCCGGTCCCCGGGGAACAGGCTCTGATAGAGTTTGCCGGCGTCGGCGAAGGCCTGATCGGCGGCCCGTTCATAGCGCCAGGTCTGGACACCGAGCGCCACCAGAGAGAGCACGAACACCGCCGCGGCCAACCCCAACACCGGTTTCCACGGGGCCCATGGAGAAGGCGCGCCCCGGCGATTCTGACGCGGCGCCAGGGCCCCCTGCAGAATTTCCACCGTACCGGCCTCGTTAATGCCGTCCCGAAGTTGCTGAAACAGCGCGGTGGGAGAGTCCACACGGGCCAGAGGCTGTTCCGGGTCATTCGGCGCGGGTTCCGCGGCAGCGGTGATGTCTTCCTCGTCCGGAGCCGTGCACAGCGCCATCAGTGAGCTGAGCTGGGCCTCATCGGCGTAACTCAGAGCCCGTTCGCGATCCAGTACCAGCGTCTGGCAACCAGGTATCGCCACCGCCACAGGCGCGGCGCGGGACAACACATCCCCCAGGGACTTGAGGCTGCTGATGTGCACTTGGGCATCCCTGGCCAGAGTCAGCAGCGCATCCAGCGCCTCGCGGTCCACCACGGTGACCGGGTAGCGGCCGTGATCGCCCTTGCCGGCGGCAAACCAGAGCCGCTCGGGCGCGTCCAGTAGCTGCTCCTCCAACAGAAAAGGCAGCACCCTTTGCAGGTGACGCGCCTGCTTCCGGGACAGATTGACATGGGTGCACAGGGCATCGGCGCCGCCGATGACGATCCGCGCACCGCCGCCCCGCAGCGCCTCCAGAGCCTGCGACAGACTGCCCTCGCTGACCGGGTCCGCCGGCGATTCCTGGTACAGCGCCGGGCTTTCGGCGAGTCCATTACGGAATGCCCCCGGGGCCAGATAAATCAGTGCTGTGGCCACAAATTTCGTCCTTTTCCGTTGTGGGAACAGGGTTTCTGTTCTCTGCCCGTTTTCACCACCCGCGCCACCTTTGCCGGTCAGCCATTCGGGTTCAGCTCCACGGTATTATTGCTTTCGTTTTCCGCATTGTAGAAGGGATTGCAGGCCGGTTCGAGGGGGCTCAGCAGTGGCGTTACCTGACGGCTGAACACCCGGGTTCCATCCGGCCCGCCCTGGGAGGAACGGCGCAACCGGCTGACCAGGCGGCTGACCTGCCCGTCCACCTCCACATCCACCATGATCTGAAAGTATTCGCTGCCCACCGTCAGCATGCCTGACAGATTCTGTTTTTGCTCGTCTTCCAGGGACGTAAACGGGGCCAGAGCCATGACGTCCTCGACATTGGCGATCGGCCCTTCCTCGCGCAAGGCGATTACCGCTTCGGCGGCGTCGTTGCCCGCCACGGTCCCCAGTACCGCGTCCAGCACTGGCCGCGGCGCGGTGTTGACGTTCAGCTTGGTACCCGACGGCAACGCGGTGAACAGCCCCCACATCATCATGTCAGGAAACAGATCCTCGACGGTGAAGCTGCGCAATGCCCGCAATTCGGTTTCATGCGCCACCGCCATGTTGGGTGTGCGGCGGGAGCGGTACTCGGTGTCTTCCGCGCCTTCCACGTTGTCCACGATGTTGTTGGTATCAATCCAATCGGCCATTTCATTGGACAGCAGAGAAGCCTTGTTCGGTTCCGGCAGCAGTTGCTCCAGCAATCGCCGCAAGCGCTCGCGGTTATCCTCATTGCGCTCAAACCCGGGACCGCTGGCGGTGCCCAGCCAGTTAAGGTTGAACCGGCCTTGCAGGTCCTGCACCGAGGCACTGAGGATGGCGTCTTCATAGGGCGTGGCGGGCAGTTCCACCGCCCATTGTTCTTCCACGCAGTCGTCCACCATGGCGTTGTTGCGCTTGTCGTCCTCGAGATCGTCGATCAGACCCTGCGTGGCCACGACTTCCACCGCCATGGCGTATTGATAACGCTTGTCCCATTGCAACAGATTGTCAGCGCGGGTGCGGAAACGATCCTGGCGGAACATCACTTCCGTGGCCACGGCGGCGAGGATCGCGAACAGCATCAACACGATAATCAGCGCCATGCCACGTTGGCGTCGCGGGCTCATCGAGGTCACGCCCATGGATTCACCACGGTGCGGAAGAAACGGTGCAACACGTCGCCACTTTCCAGTTCGACACTGATTTCAACGCTGCGCGGCAAACGCTGCAGCCAGACCGGCTGGGTCGCCACGTTCGGCTCGGGCCAGAATTCCAGCCATTGCCATTCACCCTGGTCGTTCTGATCCAGGTAGCGCACGGTGAACCGCTTGACGTTGTCGATCAGAATGTCTTCCTGATACTCCGTGGCCACGGTGGTGTCGAGTACCGGCCAGTAGCGCCGGTACAAAGTACCGTTCTCGAAAACGTAGATGACCCTCTGCATCTCGCTACGGCGGCGCAGTTGGAAGGGGTTGGACCAGCCCAGGCGAGTGAACTCCACGTACTGCTCGGTGCCGATCATGGCCGGCTGGTAGTCGCCATAGCCATCACGAACAGGGCGGGAAATAAGCTGCTCGAAATCGAGGGTGAGATAGGTCGCCGCGCGCTGGCTGTTTTCCATCTCGGCGGCGCCTTCCGCCAGTTGCTCCCGGCTGTCCAGCGCATTGCTGAGAAACTCCACCGCCACTATGTACATCATGGCGAAGATGCCGATCACCACCAGCATTTCCAGCAAGGTAAAGCCACGCTGGCGCATTATCCCCCCGGGTTATTCTGATTGTTCATGGCGGCGGCGGGTTTGCCAATCAGGCTGGCCAGGCTGTACGCCAGCCCCATCTCCTCATCACCGATCAGCGGGCCCACGTCGATATCCACGCGGCGGGTATCCGGATACGGACCGTCGCTGATTTTGGTCTGCACCCACCATTCACGCTCGCCATGTTTGACGCGGTCATCCTGCTCACCGTTTTCCGGCCACAGTTGGAAGGTCTGCATCTCCACCAGCTTGTCCGCCGCGACCATATAAGCGAGCCGGGTATCATCGATGTTGCGATAGGCCACCGCACTGGCACCAAGCGTTTGCCCGAGCGCGATCATCGCCAGGGACAGGACGGCCAGGGCCAGCAACACTTCCACCAGAGTGAACCCGCTTTGCGTTTTCATTCCTCGTCTCGCTTAAGGTTGAACAGACTGCCGGGATCCTCGCTGCTTCGGGTGCGCATCTCACGGATGGTCTGACTACGCTCTTCCTCTTCGCGCACGGCCTCCACATCATCCGGATCGCGAATCTGCCCCAGAGCGGTGAGACGCCGGCGAACTTCCAGATCCGGCTCGTTGATGGCACGGAGTGTGAGCAACACCGGCGTGGTCTCACCACTGGGGAAGAAAAACACCTGGGGTAATGGCTCTGAGCGGGCCTCTTCATCCTTCTCGGACTGCTCTTTGTCCAGCAGCCCGATACCTCCGGAGAACTTGCTGTCATCCACCAGACGCTCCGCCACGTCCCCGAGATTCACTGGTGTCACCCGGTCATCGTCGTCGCGCTCCAGCTCCTCCACTTCCCACAGCAATTCGATGCCCTCGGGCAAGGACTCGGCACTCAGGCCGTTGCCCTCCGCCGGGCGGAATACACGCGCGCCCACATCGTATTCCACCGGAGTCCAGCCGCGGTCAGTAAAACGCATCGCCATCAGCCTGCCGGAAAACAGGCTTTGCTCGTTGAGCAATACCAGTTGGTCCGTGAGTTTGGCCACATTGGTGTCCAATTGACGGCCGTCATCGGTCCACACCGGCACCACCAGCACGGCCAGCGACAGCAATGCCATGAGGCCGATAACCACCAGGATTTCCAGCAGGGTGAAACCGCGCTGCATGCGCATGACAGATCCTTCCGGCCGTCGGTCGCCGACGCTAGTTGCTGCTTTCGCGCCAACTGATGTCGGCGTCCACGCCAGTGCCGCCTTCGGCGCCGTCCGCGCCCAGGGAGTAAAGATCGAAGGGACCGTCCACACCCGGACTCAGATAGACGTAATCATTGCCCCAGGGGTCTTCGGGGATCTGCGGGAGGTAGCCCCCTTCAGGCCATTTTTTCGCCGACGCCGGACGCTCCACCAGAGCCCGGATACCTTCCTCGGTACTCGGATAACGACCGTTATTGAACTTGTACATGTCCAGCTGCTGGACAATGCGGGACATATTGGTCTTGGCGATATCGACCTTCGCTTGCTCCCCCTGGCCGATCACGTTGGGCACGATCATCGCCGCCAACAGGCCGAGAATCGCCACCACCACCATGATTTCCAGGAGGGTAAAACCGCGCTGGTTCCGTCGCTTGGTTTTCATCTGTTCACCTTCTTTACGTTGTCGAGCATCTAGGAAAAAAGGGATTATCCCGCCATGAAGTTGTTCATCTGCAAGATCGGCAGCATCACCGCCAGGACAATCATAATCACGAATCCCGCCATCACCAGCAGCATGATCGGCCCCAGCAGCCCCACAAGAGTACTGACCGTACTATTGAGCTCCCGTTCCTGGTAATCCGCTGCCCGGGTGAGCATATGATCCAGTTCGCCGGACGTTTCACCACTGGCGATCATCTGCACCAACATGGGTGGGAAAAAGCCACTCTTGTCCAGCGCACGGCTGAGGTTGCCACCTTCGCGCACCCGTGCCGCCGCATTCTTGACTGCCTCGCGGATGGCCAGATTACCGACCACCTGGGCCGCGATGAACAGAGCGTCCACCAACGGTACGCCGGAACGCCCGAGAATCCCCAGTGTACTGGCCAGGCGGGCGCTGTCCGAAGCGCGCAGCATGGTCCCCACCAGAGGGGTATTGACCAGGCGCCGATGCACCCGCAGACGGAATGCCGGTTCACGCAAGGCACGGGCAAACAGCACAATGGCCGCGATGATGGCCAGTATCACCAGCCAGCCCCAATCGCGGGAAAAATCACTAAGCCAGATCACCACCTCGGTGATGGTGGGCAACTTCTGATCGCGGTTTTCGAACACCGCCACCATTTTCGGCACCACGAAGGTCATCAGGAAGGCGATCAACACCATGGAAAAAACCATGATGAAGGCCGGGTAGATCATCGCTTGTGATACCGACCGGCCGGTGTCATGACGGGTTTCCAGATAATCGGCCAGTTGCTCGAGTACCTGCTCCAGATGCCCGCTCTGTTCACCGGCGGCCACCGTCGCCCGGTACATCTCCGGGAACGCTCGCGGGAACTCCGCCAAGGCGCGGGCCAGACTGAAGCCCTCCAGAACCTTGGCGCGTACCGCCATCATGATCCGTTCGACGCGCGGGTTGGCGGCCTGCTTGGCCACCGCGGAGAGCGCCTGTTCCACCGGCAGGCCGGATTTCAGCAATGTGGCCAACTGGCGTGTTACCAGGGCCTGCTCGGCGCTCTTGAGCTTGTTGGAGCCCCCGGAGAGGCGTAGTCCGCCCTGCCCGCCGCGATCACGGGTTTCCACCACTTCCAGCGGCACCCAGCCTTTATCACGCAACTGTTGACGGACCTGGCGGGCACTGTCGGCCTCGGCGGTGCCTTTTTTGACTTTGCCCCGGTGGTCCAGGGAACGATATTCAAACGCGGGCATGATGGTGACCTGTTACTGCGTACCCAAAGGCGCAAAGTGCGGGCACTGTCACCGCAAACCATGACCGTTGCATGACAAACTCTTGCCGGCCGTCTTCGATTACTCGAATTACATACTTCACGACATGTCTCCATGCGCCTTTCCGGCGTCTTATTGGAAGCGACGAATCAATCTTCCCGAGTGACCCGCAGCACTTCCTCGATGGTGGTTTCTCCGGCCAGCACCTTGCGCCAGCCGTCATCACGGATGCTCGGCGTCAAAGTGCGGGCGTGACGGGCCAGCTTCAGTTCGCCGGCGCGATCATGAATCAGCTGACGCATGGGCTCATCGATGATCACCAGCTCATAGATACCGGTACGTCCGCGATAACCTTGGTGGTTGCATTTTTCACAGCCCACCGGGCGATACAGGGTCGCCTCCTGGTCCGCCGCCAGCCCCATCATCTCGCGCTCGCTCTCGGTGGGTTGATGGCCTTCCTTGCAATCATCGCAAAGCACTCGCACCAACCGTTGAGCCAGGGCTCCAAGCAAGGAGCTGGAGAGCAGGAAAGGTTCGATACCCATGTCCTGCAAACGGGTCACCGCGCCCACCGCTGTATTGGTGTGCAGGGTGGAAAGCACCAGGTGACCGGTCAGGGACGCCTGCACGGCGATCTCCGCGGTTTCCAGGTCCCGGATCTCCCCCACCATCACCACGTCCGGGTCCTGACGCAGGATGGCGCGCAGGCCACGGGCGAAGGTCATATCCACCTTGCTGTTGACCTGGGTCTGCCCTATCCCTTCCAACTGATATTCGATCGGGTCTTCCACGGTCAGGATATTGCGGGTGGATTCGTTCAGCTCGGTGAGGGATGCGTACAAAGTGGTGGTTTTACCGGAACCCGTGGGCCCGGTGACCAGAATGATGCCGTGGGGTTTGTGGATCAGCTCGCGCATGCGCGCGTCACACACTTCCCCCATGCCCAAGTGGGATACCTGCAGGCGACCGGCCTGCTTGTCCAATAAACGCAGCACCACCCGTTCACCGTTGCTGGAGGGCATGGTGGATACCCGCACATCCACATCACGGCCACCCAGGCGAAGGGAAATCCGACCGTCCTGGGGAACCCGTTTCTCAGCGATATCCATGCGCGCCATGACCTTGATGCGCGATACCAACAGTGGCGCCAGTTCCCGCTTCGGGGTCAGCACTTCGCGCAGCACACCGTCCACGCGCATGCGCACCACCAGGCGGCGTTCGAAAGTCTCGATGTGGATATCGGAGGCGTTCTCGCGGATGGCTTCCTGAAACAAGGCATTGATAAGGCGAATGATGGGAGCGTCGTCTTCCTGCTCCAGCAGGTCGGAGGTTTCCGGCAGAGAATCCGCCAGGCTGGCCAGGTCCAGGCCTTCCAGGTTATCGGCGGCTTCCGCCGCGGCACCGCGCTGCTGTTCATAGGTCAGCGCCATGGCGGTGCTGAACGCCCCTTCATCCAGCGTCACCACCGGGGGCAAGGTGCCCAACCAGCGTTGCACCTCGGACAAGGCGGAGAGGTTCGCGCCACGACGACAGCATAACTCCTGGCGCCCTTCCCTCTCCCTAAGCAACACGCCAAAGCGGCGCGCGAAACCATAGGGCAACAGCAAGGGGCCGTCCTGCATTTCTTCCATATCGGCCGGTTGCCGTTCTTCGGTGCCTTCCAGGACTGCTTCGCTCATGGTCAATACCTGTTCATTAACGTCTCCACAATCTCCCGATTCGCCTCCGAGAGATCCAGGAACTGGAACCCCCCGTGATATTCAGAAGGACCGGTTCCTTGCTCACTCCACACCACCCGGGCGTCGAAGCTCATGGTGTTCACGTCTCCGATGCGATCCGGAAGCACCATGCCCAGTTCCCAGTGCTCGCCCGGCGCCGCTTCACGGCGCATGGCCAGCCGGAACCCGCCCAGGCTCAGGTTGGTCAGCCTGCCCACATTACCACCGGTGCCGCGATCAAACACCACCAATTCCCGAAACATCTGTTTACGGGGATGTTTGCGACGCTCCGGGCCACGCATCGGTTCCTCGCCATGGCGCGGCCGCAGCACGAATACCGTTCCGGTGAACGGATCGTCCTGGCGACACACCGGATTGGCGTGGACCCGCAGGTATTGAGGCGCTTCCTCGCTGCCGCTTTCCAGGGTCAGATCACCTTCCCAGGCTTCCCCTTGTGAGCAACGGGCGAATATGGGGCTATCCTGCCAGCTTGCGTTGCTGTCGTCACCTGCGGCGATAGGCAGCACTTGCGTAATCGGCAGGCTCAATAGCGAATCCCGCTCGCGATCCAGCAACGCACAGGCGGACGCGTTGCAGAAACTGACCACGCCGTCGGCGTCGGTGCCGATGACGGCATCCCCCAGCGCCTGCAGCAAACGCTCGTTCTCGTCCTTGAGGCGCTTCATCTGCACCACCGCTTGCCGCAGGCGCCAGCGCTGACGATCCAGTTCGAGGAAGACATTGACCTTGGCTTCCAGGATCTGTTCATCCACCGGTTTGAACAGGTAGTCCACCGCCCCGTGCTGATAGCCCTTGAAGACGTAACTCTGGTCTTTGGAAATGGCGGTGACAAAAATGATCGGGATATGCCGGGTGCGACGATTCTGTCGCAGCAACGTGGCGACCTCGAAGCCATCCATATCCGGCATCTGCACATCGAGCAGAATCAGGGCGAGATCATGCTTGAGCGCCCATGCCAGAGCCTCGTCACCGGATTTCGCCATGATCAGGTTCCGGTCCTCCCCCTCCAGTACCGCCTCCATGGCGACCAGGTTCTCATGACGATCGTCCACCACCAGAATATTCTGTTTCTTCATGTCACAACCCAACCAGATAGTCCGCCAGGTACGGGCCGATCCGTTCCAGATCAAGCACCTCCCGTGCCGCGCCTTTTATTATCGCCGCCTCTGGCATCACCGGCGCCTCGCTACTTTGCGGTGACTGCACCAGAGTATGGCCGCCGCGCCGACGGATATAGTCGAGACCGTCGGAGCCATCATCGTTGGCGCCGGTCAGCAGCACCCCGACCAGCGCCGAGCCGTAGGCGTGGCCGGCCGAGAAGAACAGTTCATCGATGGACGGCCGGGAAAAGTGCACAGGCCGATAGGTGGAAAGTGCCACGGTGTCATCCTCGCTGACCAGCATGTGGTATCCCGGCGGTGCCACGTAAACGTGACCGGGCAGAATCTCCTCTTTGTCCTCCGGGGACCGCATCGGCAAGGTGCTGTAGCGGGACAGCAGCCATGCCAACCGGTTATCGGCGCTGGCGTGCTGATGCTGGACCAACAGTACGGCCGCCGGAAACCGCGACGGCAAACCGGCCAGAATCGTGGAGAAGGCGTTCAACCCTCCCCAGGACGCCCCCATCACTACCGCCTTCACCGCCCGGCCCATGACGCCCACCCGGCACGGCGCCCACGGGCTTGCCGGTATCGTGTCATTGCCACCCGCTCCCTGTCCGCCATGCCTCCTGTCTGCTGATTTCAGCCGTCCCCCCGCTCACGCTGCATACGGGCCTTCTCCGCCTCATAGGCCGCACGGTGAGCCTGGGCTTCCTTCAGTTTGGCGAGCAAGTCCCGGCGTTGCCGGTCCAGCTCCAGGAAGAAATTGACCTTACTTTTCAGAATCAGCGGGTCCAGCGGTTTGAACAGGTAGTCCACCGCCCCGGCCTGATAGCCCTTGAAGACGTACTTTTTCTCCTTGGAGATGGCGGTCACGAAAATAATGGGAATGGTCTGGGTGTCCTTGCGCTGACGCATCAGCTCCGCCACCTCGAAACCGTCCATGCCTGGCATCTGCACATCCAGCAGCACCAGTGAAATGTCTTCCCTGAGCATGATTCTCAAAGCGGCCTGACCGGACTCGGCCTTGAGCAACACCCGCCCTTCCTCCTCCAGAATGGCTTCCAGGGATACCAGATTGGCGGGTTGGTCATCGACCAAAAGCAGCTTCTGCTCGATCATCACTCTTCTCGGTTTAGGCGTTATGTGGGATCTGTCGCTTACGGAAGATGCGCAGCGACTTGTTGATCACGTCGAAGGCATCTTCGTTACCACTGAAACGCAGGCTTTCCTTGGTCCCCAGGCAGAGGAAACCGCCCAGATCCAGGCTGTCGTCGAACAGGCGGATCACCCGTTCCTGTAACGGCCGGTCAAAGTAGATCAGTACATTCCGGCACAAAATCACGTGCATCTCGCCGAACACCTGGTCCGTCGCCAGATCATGATCGGCAAAAACGATGTTGCGCTTTAGCCTTTGTTCCATGATCACGCTGTCGTACCGTGCCGTGGCGTATTCCGACAACGACTTGCGGCCACCGGCCCGGCGGTAGTTCTCGGTATACTGCTTGAAGGCGTCGATCGGGTAGATGCCTTTCTTCGCCGCCAACAGCACGTTCTTGTCGATGTCGGTGGCATACAGCATGGTCCGGTCGTAAAGCCCTTCCTCCTCCAGCAGAATGGCCATGGAATAGATTTCCTCGCCGGTGGAGCAACCGGCATGCCAGATCTTGATGAACGGAAAGGTTTTCAGCACCGGGATAACGTCCTCGCGGAAGGCGCGATAGAACTCGGGATCCCGGTACATTTCGGTCACATTGACGGTCAGATCGTTCAGTAAAGTGACGAAGAACTGCCGATCCCGCAGCACCCGCTCGGTCATTTGCGTCACCGATGGGAAACCCGACATGGTCAACCGGTGCATCACCCTGCGCCGCATGGACGCCCTGCTGTAGGCGCGAAAATCGTAGCCGTAGAGCTGGTAGATCGCCTCCAGCAGCAGGCGAATCTCAATGTCCTCGATTTGAATCTGATCATCGTCGATCACGTCCATGGACTGCTGCACGACATGCCCTCCTAGCGATGCAGCCAGACCCGCATCAGCGAGGTCAGCTTGCTCATGTCGATGGGTTTGGAGCAGTAGTCATTGGCGCCCGCCTCCAGGCACTTGGCCCGGTCATCCTTCATCGCCTTGGCGGTAAGGGCAAGAATTGGCAAGGAGGCGAATCGGGCCTGTTGGCGGATATGCCCCATGGCCTGATAGCCGTCCATCTCCGGCATCATGATGTCCATCAACACGATGTCGGTTTGCGGTGAGGCTTCCAGGGCTTCGACCGCCTCACGGCCGTTGTTGGCGATCTCAATATCGAACCCGAGCTCCTCCAATTGAGCCGACAACGCGTAGATATTGCGCATGTCATCATCCACCAGCAGCAACCGTTTGCCCTCGAAAATGTCGTCGCGGTGCTCGATCAGTTCCGGATTGCCACGCCGATGGCTCGGCAGCGTTGATTCCAGCCAGTGCAGGAACAATGAGGCTTCGTTGAGCAACCGCTCGTGAGACCGCTCGGTCTTCAGAATGATGCGGTCCGCGTACTTGCGCAGCTTGGCTTCTTCTTCCCGGGTCAAATCCTTGCCGGTGTAAATCACCACCGGCAGTGTCTCGTTCTCGTCGCCTTCGTGCAGACGTTCCAGCAACTCGAAGCCAGTCATGTCCGGCAGGGTCAGATCCAGGATCATGCAGTCGTAGACCCGTTCGCCCAGTGCCGCCAATGCCTCCTCGCCGCTGGTTACCGCGGTAATCTCCACGCCTTTCTGATCGAACAGCTCGCGGATACTGGCGTGCTGTGCCTCGCTGTCTTCCACCACCAGGAGGCGGCGAACATTCTTTTCGATGGCCTGCTCAATGGTGCCGAACGCGGCCAGCATTTGCTCCTGGCTGACCGGCTTGGTCAGGAAGTCAATGGCACCGAGATCCAGCGCTTTCTTGCGCTCATCCTTACCGGACAGGAAGTGCACCGGGATGTCCTGGGTGCGCGGGTCGGCCTTGAGGCGCTCCATTACTTCCCAGCCATCAATCCCCGGCAAACCGATATCCAGAATGATGGCGCTCGGGCGGTAGCGGCTGGCGTATTCCAGACCGCTTTCGCCGTCCATGCAGATATGGCTCTCCAGTCCGTAGTCCGCGGCCAGATCCACCAGCACATTGGCGAACTCCCGATCGTCCTCCACCACCAGCACGGTCTTCTCCCGGACCACATACTCCTCCGCTGACGGCTCCATGGCGAGGGGGGTGGTAGGCGCCGTGTGAGCCTCGGCGTTGGCCCCCACGTCCATACTCTCCTCCAGGGCCGCCTCGACGCCCAGCGCCTCGCCTTCCGGCAAATACAGAGTGAAGGTGGCCCCCTGCCCCAGCCCATCACTGCGCAGGCCGATTTCCCCGCCCAGCAGGCGGGCCAGCTCCCGGGAAATGGTCAGTCCCAGTCCGGTGCCGCCATATTTTCGGCTGGTGGTGCCGTCGGCCTGCTGGAAGGCCTCGAAGATCAACTTCTGCTTGTCCTCGGCGATGCCCACCCCGGTGTCGGTGACGGCGAAACACAAGGTGCCTTCACGCTCCAGAGTCCGTCCGGGAATGCGCTCGTCCTGGGCGGGACGCCCGATGGTCAACGTCACGCCGCCTGTGTCGGTGAACTTGAGGGCGTTGGAAAGCAGGTTCTTGACGATCTGCTCCAGACGCTGCTTGTCCGTGTAAAAATGCGGCGGCACGTCCTCCTGAATCACCACGTTGAAACCCACGCCTTTATTCTCGGCCACATGGGTGAAATGCCGCTGGAAGTAGTCGGAGACGTCCCGGGGTGTGATCTCATCGATCACCACATCCATTTTGCCTTCCTCGATCTTGGAGATATCGAGAATGTCGTTGATCAGCGATAGCAGATCGGAGCCGGCGGAATGAATGACCTGGGCATGCTCCACCTGCTTCTCGTCCAGATTGCCTTTCTTGTTCTGCCCCAGGGCGTTGGACAGAATCAGGATCGAGTTGAGCGGTGTACGCAACTCATGGGACATGGTGGAGAGGAACTCGGATTTATACTTGGAGGACAGCTCCAGCTCCTTGACCTTGTCTTCCAGCTCCTCATGAAGCGTCTCCAACTCGGTATTCTTGCGCGACATCTCTCCTTTTTGCTCACTGAGCATGCGCGCCTGGGCCTCCAACTCCTCATTGGTCACTCGCAATTCTTCCTGCTGCGCCTGCAGGGACTCTTCCGATGCCCGTAGCGCCTGGGTTTGCGACTCCAGTTCCTCGTTAATGGCCTTGAGCTCTTCCTGTTGCTGCTGCAGGCGCGATTCCGACGCCGCCAGTTCGGAGGCCTGACGCTCCAGATCCTGATTGGCCCGGGCCATCTCCTCCTTCTGCTGACTCAACTCCTTGGCCTGCTCCTGGGTGCGGGTCAGCATTTCCCCCAAACGCAACCGGCTTTGCGCGCTATGCAATGCCACTCCGATCAGTTCCACCCCTTGCTCGAGGAACGTCAGATCATCATCCTCAAAACGTCGGAAGGAGCCGATTTCCAGCACCCCCTTGAGCTCTTCCTCATGGAAGATGGGAATTACCATCAGATTACGGGGCACCGCGTTGCCCGTGCCGGAGGACACCAGGATGTAATCTTCCGGAACCTCCTCGAGAATGATGGGCTTGCCTTCCAGTCCACATTGGCCGACCAGGGATTCCCCCAGAGCGAAGTCATTGGCCAGATGCTTACGGCGCTGCATGGCGTAGGCTGCCCGCATGTACAGGCGCTCGCGCTCCACATCGAAGGTATAAAAAGCGCCGATCTGAGCGTTCAAGGTGGGAATCACATAACCCAGCAAATTGCTGCCAAGCTTGTCGATGGCCATGTCGCCCCGCATCAGATCCCCCAATTGGGAAAGCCGGGTTTTGATCTGCTCCTGGCGTTTTTCGTCCTCGATGCGATGTTTGATTGTGTCCCGCATCTTGCGGATGGCACGGATCAGATGACCGGTCTCATCCCGGCTTTCACTCTGAATCGCCGTATCCCAGTTGCCGTTGGCGATGCTGTCCGCGGCTCCCGCCGCATCCTCCAAGGGGCGCGTGATCGAGCGCGTCACCCTCAAGGCGATCCAGCCCAGCAGAGTAAAGGCCATCACCCCCAGTGCCAGCCCGATCATCTGGGTGCTGCGGTTGTCTTCACGGCTCCGCAGCAGAGTGCCACGGAAGGCCTCATAGCGCTTTGCCTGGAATTCGTCCTGCGTCTGCTTGAGCTGCCGCTCCAGCAGCTCCACCCGATCAAGCCAGGCGTAGCTGTTCACCAGGGTCATGGGGTCTTCAATCAGCGCCTGGGCGAGCCCCGTTGCCTCGTTCAGATAATCGATGAAGGACATGCGGATCTTGTCCACGTCATCGGTCAGTGCCGGATCCAGCCGGTCGATATCACCAAGCCGTTCCAGAAACTGGTCCGAGCGCACCCTGGCCTCATCCAGCGGCCGCTCGTCGATCTGGGCGATGGCCGTACTGTAGGCGTCGGCGATCCCCACGAACTCGAGATTGTTGGCGTTCACCAGCTCCAGCACCGGGAAGTCATGGTTCTCGATGCGGCTCAAGTGATCAATATTGGTCGCGGCGATATAGTAGCTGTACAAAAAGTAAGCCAGAAAAAGCACAATCCCCAAAACCGCCACGGCGAGAATCTTCAGCCGGACGGACAGATTCTGAAACCACCTCATTAACGCGTCCCCATGCGTGCCTACAGGCGCTTTTGTTGTATTCCCCCCCAAAACGGGAATAAGACTAAATTCGTAGGCTAACAGAAAGGACGAAAGGGCCAAACCCTAAGCGGAGCTCGGCCCGTGCGAGGGGCAAAAAACGAGATATGGCGCACACTTTTAGCCCGAGGGAGGTGTCAGAAAGGGAGTCGCGGGAGCGTGCGCTGGAAGCCTGGCCAAATGGCTTTCAGGGACTTGTAGACGGGGGCAAGGTTATCCGTCGCAGCAAACCTTCGCTAAGGCTGTTCGGGCCCAATATATTTTTCTTCTTTACTCTCATGAATGCCTGGCTTGGGGAAAAGGGTTGCCGGCTTGCCATTGTCCGGCACCAAATACATAGGTTTGCGGTCTTTCAGCGGCATAGCCAATGCCAGTCCCCTAAGCTCTGGAGAGTTTTGATAGTGCATGCCACTACTGAATGCGTATACATCACGTCTGATAATATCCGCCATTAATTCCGCGATACATGGCATTCCACTGGCAGTATTACCAGCATTACAACAATAGAGCCAAACATTCGCATTTTTACGCATGTTGCCTGGAGTAAGGCCGAATACATTTGACAGATCGACATTCGTTCCGGCCCAAGCGTTCTCCCCGACAAAAATAGCCTGGCTACTTGCGTGGCCAAAAAAGTAAACACCGCTGACAACACGAGCCAAAAGAGGCGGTGTTTCCGGGGCAGCCCCTTCGATGGCCGCTTTGAACTCCTCAAAATTCGTCACCGGAGTTACCAGAGTTTCAGCGTTCTCTTGCTCTTCAAGCTCCCTGGCCTTGGTTTCCGCTGCCCACTGAAAGACTTTTCCGGCATTTTTTCGGATACCAGGCTCGCCATACATCAATACATAAAAAGGCCTGACATCAACTTTAACTACCGCCCTTTGGGTATTGGCCGTGACAGAAGTCCTTGATTGTCCTACTTGCACATAGTTTGCCATCGTTTGGTCCCTGTGCTATTCGTCACCCTTCAAATCTGAAGCCAGGCCATCTCTACAGTTAGCAGTTCGGGAAATAGCCTCTACAGAAAACGTCCTAACCGGAAAACAGAAGCGACAGCGGTGAGTATTTAACAAGT
>NZ_AQPF01000090.1:0-4656 GCF_009846745.1 Alcanivorax xiamenensis
CGCCGCTTCGGCGACCTGCCGGCGGAGATCGGAACCAGGCTGAACAGTGCCAGCCGGGAGCAGCTGGAAGATTGGATCGACCGCGTTTACGAGGTGGAGACAGTGGCTGCGGTTTTCGAATAGCACCATCCTGCATTCACACCCCCTGTGGGAACCTGCCCGCAGGCGAATTCTTCTCTCTTCAAAACCTTCGCCAGCAAGGCTGGCTCCCACAGCGGCTTCGTCGCCCACTCCCGCCTGTGGGAAGCTGCCTCGGCAGCGAATTGATGTACCCCATCAACCGCCCAGACAACACCACCCCAGCCTTGATTTCTTCTCCCAAAACAGACAATCACCTTTATCATCGGTTTCGGTAAACATTTCCCAGGAAGTGTTTCCTTTTCCTCTTGTTTTACTGTCCCCTTTTTATTTCTGGATTTTTTTCTCGAAAAAGACACCGCTTTTTTTTGAGCGACATCGTCTCTTATCCAAAAAAGGTTCCAGGTACATTTTCTGTAAGCCGCATGGTTGCTGGGTTTGTGTTTTTGAAAAAAGAAAAAGTGCTTAAGGGGACAGGTAATCTATTGTTTTGCGGTTGTGAATCTATTTATCTGGTCCGTGCCGAAGGGTGAACAACCCGAAGGTGGTTAACGGAGCAACTCCGTTGGCCGGAGGCAGGCCAGGGATGCAGTCGACCTGTTCTCCATCAAACCTAAAAACGTTCAAATGCTATA
Source organism: Alcanivorax xiamenensis (assembly GCF_009846745.1). Lineage (NCBI taxonomy): Bacteria > Pseudomonadati > Pseudomonadota > Gammaproteobacteria > Oceanospirillales > Alcanivoracaceae > Alcanivorax > Alcanivorax xiamenensis. The sequence continues at coordinate 714 of NZ_AQPF01000090.1, forward strand.
AACAGGAGATGTAGCAATGAATAGCAAAACTTTTAAACCAATGATGTTGGCACTGGCTGGGGCTGTGGCGCTGGCTGGAGCTAGCAGTGCTCAGGCTGTACCTGTGATCTATACTGGAAGCACGACCCTATCGATGGCAGGTCTTCCTCCAATTACATGTGATCTAACTTTGGCTGGGGATGTTACTGGGAATAACGTAGTTGTAAGAGCTGCCGGTACCACTGGGGCAAGCCCTCTTTGTGCCCTGATCTACACGGGCAATCAGGACTGGGTTGGAACAATCTCCGGCGGAACTCTTGATACTGATGCGATTGGAAGTGGTGGACCTAGTACCATTGTGAATACGGGGGCATGCCCGCTGCCTGGTTGCAGCGGTGTTGTTAGTGGTATTAGTTACGCGCCTGCAGATGCAACTGGCACGCCGCCTACTGTGACTATAAGTGGCTCTAACAACTATGGAGGAACATGTACTATTTCTGGGTCTCTGAGCAGGGTTACCCCGTAAAGAGCGCCTTAAAGGCCTGGCGGGTTTTCCGCCAGGCCTTCTTTTATTTTATTGGTTGAGATAAATATTGCAGAAAACTTCCTTGGGCAGGGATAAAAAGATCTACTTTTGTTATAGGTGAATTTCCCAATAGGTTGAAGTGAACTTCATTGTCATTTTTTTGTTCTATTAACATTCTTCCGTCATCTAGGAATTTAATAGGTCCGGATAGTCTCATTGTGACTTTGTAGCTGTAAAAATTGTGGTAAACAAACGGGAAAAATAATATCTCTTTGAATTTCTTTTCAAGTATTGGCGCATTTAAATACAAATCCACTTCAGCTTCAAGTGTAGGCTGGCCTGAATTCCCACTTTTAATATATGCTTGTATATTTCCTTCCTGGGTGTGACGCATTCTCATAACTTGGTACCCAGAGTCAACGGGAAGTCCTGTTGAACCCGCCGCTCCTCCTTTAAGGACTGTGAGGAAAGAAGTGGTTAAAACGTGCCCTGGGTATATGTTGACCAAAATTCCCTCGTCGGATATATATTTATCAGTAACCTCTGCGAATATGGTGCTATTTAAATAAGTGAATTTTTCCTTAGGACATTTTGACGGGATTCCATACATGCAGGATTGATTATTGCAGCCCGATTGATCCTGAAAGGGGGCGTAACTTTCGAAGCCGCAGCCGACATTGCCGCCTATTTGGTGGAGGCCGCTAGTAGCCACTCCTGGGAATGGGATAGGGTAGTCGGAAATTTTGTTTATTCCATAAGAAAGGCTTAGCACTTTTGCGCTATTTGGTGATGGTAGTACCCCGTCTGGGTCCATTGGCTGTGCCGTTCCCTCGTCAAGAAGATCCTGGGTGGCCAAGTCTGGTAACGCTGTAGGGCCATACTCTTGGTTTTGGTAATTATAAAATTCGACAAAGTTCCAATAAAAATATGCATGCTCTTCTTCAGAACCTAAAGTTCGATTCTTATCGTGAACTAGGTTGTTGTTCGTGTCGGATGAGGGGGTCGTGCTTAAAACTTGAAGAATATTTGTGCTGGATTGTGCACCAATGAAGTACTGGATCATGTCTGGCCCCCCCCCTTTTGAAGAGGGAGCAGCGGTTGTTGTTATGTTCCATGGTGTTAATGTACTAGGATCGGTCGGAGCTGGCGATATAGTTATATTGCCAAGAAGTTGCGTTTGCAGAGGTAGACCCAGAGCATCACATATGGCTGAATTGTCAATACTGGATCCGTCGCAGACTGCGACCGTGTCAGATATTGAGTCATTCGAACCTAATGTATACTTGTATGTTTCACCAATCAGCCATGGGGAGCTTGGCGTAAAAATTAAAGTTTTAGGGGATAGCCGGACTTTTCCTGGAACTTCTTCCAAAGTGTTGCCAGAGGTATCTATTCTCTCGACTTTAAAAGATCTTCCTATAGCGATGCTGTTAGGGTCCATTTTTTTTGAGAAAGATACGATGATGGGCCGGTTTTGAGGTATATGAGGAATGGGTAGTAAATCATCACTATCCATGGGAGAGATTCCGGGAGGAATTCCTCCCTTGCAGAAACCAGCCACTTCATTCTCAAGATCTCGTTCTGATTCGTCAAGTAGACAGGGGAAACCAGGGTAGACACCCAAAATATATGGGGATCTAATTTCTACATCGCTAATATTACCAGTCGGTTCTCCTGTAGGGTCATTTAATAAGTCTCGTACTTCCACCACTACCGGCAACTCAAACCCCTCATCAAAACTCCCGCTCCAATCTTCCCCACGCAAATCCTTGATCCCGCTCGCCAACTGCAAACGATAGGACGTCGGATTGGTCTCCGGGCTGTAGCGAAGTGGCTCCTTGGGCTTGATCACCAGCGCGGCGCCATCCACGTAATAGTCAATGTCTTGAGGTACAGCGGCGTTGTTGTTGTCGGTGAGCATGAGAGAAACTTTGCCGCGAATGGATTCCCGGTCCAGTGGCCGATTGAAGTTGAGCACGATGGGGTCGCCGGGCTTGGCCATGGCGGTCTTGTCCAAACCGGTCTGCCCGTCCACGCCCAAGGTCCAGCTCTGGAACTCCAACGGCGTGGTGTCCGGCACCGGCGCGGGGGCGTTGAGCTGATCCTTATAGGACTCCAGTTGGAAGCTGAGCATGCCGTGGGCGAATTCCTGGCCGAGCACGTCCGGCTCCACCACGCTGACCGCATCGATTTTCAGCACGCCTTCCCGCGGATCCACTTCGCCGACGCCGATCAGTTCGATGTGCAGCATGTCCTGGGTAAAGCCGCCGTTGGCGCGGGCTTCGTCGGTGGTGATGGCCACATCCATGAACAGCCGCACGATGCGCAGGGCGTCGGCGCGGTTGTGGGTGTCGTAGGGGTTGGGCACCAGGTAGCCGGTGGCGTCGCTGAGGAAGTGCATTTTCACTTCGCCGGATTCAAAGCCGGCGGGCACTTCGCCGCCGATCAGCACGTCCAGGCTGGTGCCGCTGAGGATGGTGTCGGCGGGGATGCGCACCGGGGTGACGTCCGGGTAGACGGTGACGTCGCCCAGTTCCGCGCGTACGTCGCCGCTGGCCTGGGTGACGTTGTCCTGGCCGAGCAGGGTAGCGTTCACCGGGACTTCGTTCACCGGTTTGCCGGTGAGCGGGGAGGTGCGGGTGCGGTTTTCCGAGTCGGTGATGCGCTGTACCAGGATGGCCGGCTCGCCGCGCGGTGAGGAGTCTTGCGGGGTGACGGTGAATTCGTGGCCACCAAATGTATTGCCGAAGGTGCTGGCCAGACCGTCGCCCAGGGTGAGGGTGTAGGTCTCTCCCGGAGTGAGGTGCTCGGGCGTGGGGTCCAGGGTCATGTAGGGCCCTTCGGTGAGCAGGCGCGCTTCCACCAGCTCGCCGCTGCCGTCCACCAGGGCCACGGTGTCCGCCGGTGTGGTGCCGTCGCCCGGGTTGAGGCCGTAGCGGGCGCTGGTGGGGTCGATGGGCTGAGTGAACTGGAAGCGGAAGGTGGAAAAGTCCATCACCGGTTCTTCGACGTCACCGCTGGGAATGGCGCGGGTGAGGGTGAAGTCGTCGTCGGCCACCACCAGGGACTTCGGGCCCCGTTGCAGCGCGCGGGTGGTGAAGTGGATATCCCTGTTAGGTGCCTTGCCCACGCTTAATTGCACGCCGCGCAGGGTCACGGTGTAGTCGGTGAGCGGTTGCAGTTTTTCCGTGGGCGTTAGCAGGATGCTGCGGCCATCGGCTTCCACTTTGCTGTAGGTGACAGGGACGACGTCCCCATCGGCGCCCCCAAGGCGCAGTTTGATATTGTTTTCGGCGGCGGCCAGCTCGATGTCGCTGGAGAACCGCAATACCACCGGAGCGGGAATCGCCACCTCGCTCTGCCCGTCATCGGGGTAGGCATAAAGCAGGCTTTGCCGCTGGGCGTCATTGGCGTCGTTGCCGGGCATGCTGGAGCCGT
>NZ_AQPF01000091.1:0-4472 GCF_009846745.1 Alcanivorax xiamenensis
GGTCTGGTTTTGCATTATCGGCGTCCGGCTAACCCACCAGCGCCAGCGCTTCCTCGAACACCTTTGGGGTGGTATCCGCCTGGTGCATGTTCTCGCTCAGATGACGGCGATAGGCGCGTGCTCCGGGCATGCCTTGAAACAGGTTCAGGGCGTGGCGCAGCACGTGCTTGGGGTGACAGCCACCCGCATAGCGCCGTTCCAGATAGGGGATGAAGGCCCGAGCTACCTGGTGGCGGTCCGGTTGTGGCGCGGGGTCGCCGAACACGGTGGCGTCCAGGCCGGCCAGACACCAGGGGTTGCCGTAGGCTTCCCGGCCCACCATCAGACCGTCCACCTGGTCCAGATGATGCAGCACCGAGGGCAGATCGCGCAGGCCGCCGTTGAGAATGACCTCGAGATGCGGGAACGCCTGCTTGATGGCGTAGGCCCGCTCATAGATCAACGGAGGGATTTCCCGGTTCTCCTTCGGCGACAGGCCGCTGAGAATGGCCTTGCGGGCGTGAATGGTCAGGCTGCGGCAGCCGGCGGTGTCCATGCGGGCGACGAAGCGCTGCAGGAACGGATAGTCGTCCTGATCATCGATGCCAATGCGGGTCTTCACCGTGACCGGCACCGGACTGACCCGGGCCATGGCCTCCATGCAGCGGGCCACCAGGTCCGGCTCGGCCATCAGCACCGCGCCGATCTTGCCTTGCTGCACCCGGTCCGAGGGGCAGCCCACATTCAGATTGATCTCGTCGTAGCCGTAGTCGGTGCAGATGCGCGTGGCCTCCGCCAATTGCGCCGGGTCGCTACCGCCCAGTTGCACCGCCACCGGATGCTCGGCATCGTCAAAGCCCAGCAGCCGCTCGCGATCGCCATGGATCACCGCCTGGGCCACCACCATTTCCGTGTACAGCAGCGTGTGCCGGCTGATCAGACGCGCCAGATAGCGGTAGTCGCGAGTGGTGTAGTCCATCATCGGCGCCACCGAAAGGCGCCGGTCGGGACCGGGGGCAAGGCGTGGGGATGGGAGCATGGGACGGTGGCAACGACAGCAGGGAGGCGCATTATCGCACGGTGCCGGTGTGAGGCAAAACCGGACCCGAGGTGGGCATGACTGGCGGGGGCTGGTAGACTGCGCCGCCTTCCATGACTGGTAATGTCTGATTTTCATGTTGCATTCGTATTCCCCCGCCATCCTTGATGGCCTGACTCCGCCCTAGCGCGCGGATCTTCCGACACCCGGCAGGTGCTTCTCACGCCGGCCCGACGGTGTTTATCCCCGGAACTGCCTGGTTCCCGCGGGACCGCTGTCCCGTATTCGCGATTTATCGCCTGTTTTTTACGACTGCCTTTGGCGGTGTTGTTTTTTGCATACGTACATGGGGTTTTCCGTTAATGATTGCTTCCCTTAAAGCGCATTGGTTCAGCAATGTTCGCGCGGACGTGCTTGCCGGCATTGTCGTGGCGTTGGCATTGATCCCCGAGGCCATCGCTTTTTCCATCATCGCCGAGGTGGACCCCAAAGTGGGTCTTTACGCATCGTTCTGTATTGCCGTGGTCACCGCCTTCGCCGGTGGCCGGCCTGGCATGATTTCCGCCGCCACTGGTGCCATGGCCCTGGTGATGGTGACCCTGGTCAAAGAGCATGGCTTGCAGTACCTGCTGGCGGCCACCGTTCTGGCCGGTGTGCTGCAGATCGTTGCCGGTTTTCTGAAGCTGGGGCAACTGATGCGGTTCGTGTCCCGGTCGGTGATCACCGGTTTCGTCAACGCTCTGGCGATCCTGATTTTCATGGCCCAACTGAAGGAACTGGTGGGTGTGCCCTGGCTGGTCTATCCGCTGGTGGTCGCCGGTCTGGCGATCATTTACCTGCTGCCGCTACTGACCAGGGCTGTGCCATCACCGCTGATTTGCATTATCGGCCTTTCCATCGTGTGCATGGCGATGGGCTGGGACGTACCCACGGTGGGAGACAAGGGCGAGTTGCCGGACAGTCTGCCGGTGTTTCTGCTGCCGGATATTCCTCTGACCCTGGAAACCCTGAAGATCATTTTTCCGGTGTCCCTGACGCTGGCGATAGTGGGGCTGCTGGAGTCCATGATGACGGCCGCCATCATCGATGAACTGACCGACACCGGGAGCGATAAAAACCGGGAATGCAAAGGGCAGGGCATCGCCAACATCGTCGCCGGTTTCTTCGGTGGCATGGCCGGCTGCGCGATGATCGGCCAGTCCATGATCAATGTGAAATCCGGTGGCCGTACCCGCTTGTCCACGCTGGTGGCCGGTGTGGTGTTGCTGATCCTGGTGGTGTTTCTCGGCGATCACGTGTCGCGGATTCCGATGGCCGCGCTGGTGGCGGTGATGATCATGGTGTCCATCGGTACATTCAGTTGGGAATCGCTGGTGAACCTGCGCCGCCACCCACCCAGCAGCACCATCGTCATGTTGGCCACCGTGGTGGTCACCGTGCTCACTCATAACCTGGCCCTGGGGGTTGCCGTTGGCGTGGTGCTGAGCGCGCTGTTCTACGCCAATAAAGTCGGGCGGGTGTTTTATGTGCGTTCGGAGCAGGACGCTCCCGGCGAACGTACCTATCATGTGGTGGGGCAGGTATTTTTCACCTCATCGGAGCAGTTCCTGGACGCTTTCGATTTTCGTGAGGCCCTGGAAAAAGTGGTTATCGATGTACATCGGGCCCACTTCTGGGATATCACCGCCATTGGCGCTCTGGACAAGGCGATCATCAAATTCCGCCGCGAAGGCACCGATGTGGAGCTGATCGGCTTGAATGAGGCCAGTGCCACGCTGGTGGACAAATACGCGGTGCACGATAAGCCGGACGCCGTGGAAAAACTGATGGGCGGACATTGAGGAACACAACATGAGCAAAATCGTTGCCTGTATTGATGGATCAATGGCCGCCAGCGCGGTATGCGATGCCGGGGTGTGGGCCAGCCGGCGCCTGGACGCGCCTCTGAAGCTGCTGCATGTGCTGGATCAGCAACGCTATCCGAGTACGCCCACGGACTTGAGCGGGTCCCTGAGCCTGGGCGCCCGTGAACATCTGATGGAAGAGCTGGCCGACCTGGATGCCCGCCGTAACCGGGTGGCCATGGAGCAGGGAAAGTTGATGCTGGACGCGGCCAAGGTCCGGGCGATGGACAAAGGCATTGAAGATCCGGAGTTGCAGCAACGCCATGGTGACCTGTTGGAAAGCCTGCTGGCGCTTCAGGACGAGACCCGGCTGCTGGTGATCGGGCGGCAGGGCACCGAGCATCAGGGGGCGTCCGCGAAAGTGGGGGACAACGTGGAGCGGGTGGTCCGGGCGGTCTATCGGCCGATACTGGTGGTGCCCGATACGTTCTCCGAGCCCGGGGTGATCATGCTGGCTTTCGATGGCAGTGATACTTGCCGCAAGGGGGTGGAAATGCTGGCCGCCAGTCCGCTGTTCCGTGGTCTGGACTGTCATCTGGTGACCGTCGATGATGGCCAGCATGCCCGTCATGAAGAGCTGGCCTGGGCCGGGGAGCGCTTGTCCGATGGCGGTCATCAGGTCTTCACCGCCATCCTGGAAGGTGAAGTGGAGCCGGCGTTGCATCGCTATCAGCGGGATCATGGTATCGAGCTGCTGGTGATGGGCGCTTACGGCCATTCCCGTATCCGGGAATTCCTGCTGGGCAGTACCACCAATGAAATGCTGCGAGAGGCTAGGGTGCCGCACCTGCTGTTGCGCTGAGCCTGGAGAAAGGAAAACAGCGGCGAGGTGGAGTACCCCGCCGCGGCAGCGGTTTATTTCACGGTGATGGTGATTTCCTCGCTGGTGATGGAAGGCTCGAACGGCACGTGGCGGGCATCGCCCATGATCAGTTGCAGGGTATGTTCGCCCGGTGGCAGATCCAGAGTGGTTTCGGTCTGGCCGCCGCCGAAATGGCGCACGTTGTCATTGCTGGGCAGAGGCTGATCCTCGTTCACCGCCTCCTTCATATCCACCAGCAAATGATGGTGCCCGGTGTTGTCCTGGGTGATGCCGGCGGGGGCCACGCCCATTCCTTTGAGACCAAACTTCACGGTGACCGGCCCGGAGACGGTGTCACCGTCCTGCGGTGTGATGAAATACACCTCGGCTTCGGGCGGCGCGGGAGTGCGCTCGATGGCGGTGGCGAACGGTGCCAGGACCAGCAGCGCGGCGGTCAGTAGTACTTTCATTTCAGGCCCTCCTTGATTACGGCGAAGAAAGTAACAGCATCAAAGCCGGTCGGCATGGATTGAATGCCAGACAGACCGGATACAAAAAGGTCCTCCTGTTGCCGTTTTTTGTCAAATGGGAAGGAGGCTGGACGCCAGACGCCAGACGCCGGACGCCAGACGCCAGACGCTAAAGTCAAAACCCGGGGCTGCGGGCATTGCGGAAAAAAAGCGTTTTAGTGCTTGCCAGGGCGTTGGGTTTGGTTTCGCATTATCGGCGTCCGGCGTCCGGCGTCCGG
>NZ_AQPF01000092.1:0-4427 GCF_009846745.1 Alcanivorax xiamenensis
AAACCCGCCGTGAACGGCGGGTGTGCCGGTGCGTTCTCGTCGCATCCGAGGTTTATTCGGCGTCGCTTTCCGCCGCGGCGCTCTCGATCAGCGTTTGCAGCTGCCCGGAGCGAAACATTTCCATGATGATGTCGCAGCCACCGACCAGTTCGCCGCTGACCCACAGCTGCGGGTAAGTCGGCCAGTTGGCGTATTCCTTGAGCGACTGGCGGATTTCCGGGGCTTCCAGGATGTTCACATAGGCGAACGGCTTGTTCACCTTGGTCATCGCTTCCACCACCTGGGCGGAGAAGCCGCACTGAGGAAACTGCGGGGTGCCTTTCATGTAGAGCAGCACCGGGTTTTGGGCTATCTGGTCTTTGATGACCTGAAGCACGTCGTCCATAAAAGACTACCTGGCTGGATGGCTGATTGAAGTTACCGGTCAGTGTAGCACTTCCGGCGCCGTGGGCAGAGGGTGGGGACGGCGCCGGGCGCTTTCAAGCCTGGCCCATGGCCGGTCAGAAATGGACGCGGACCCCGAGAGCGGCCGTGCGCGGCGGATTCGGGCGGGCGCCGTCCGGGCTGCGGGCGACGATTTTACGCTCATCGAACAGGTTATCTACCTTGCCGTAGACCTCCACCGCGCTGGTCAGATGGTAGGACGCGGTCAGATCCACCACTAGCAGGTCATCGGTACGTTCCAACCCTTTGTCGCAGCCGCCGGTGACACACATCCCTTCCACATACCGGGTGGTCAGATAGCCGCCCCACTGGGCCGGCTGCTCCAACCCCACCGTCAGACTGACCTGGTGCTCCGGCAGGTAAGGCAGGCGATCCCCGCTTTCCACCGCGGAATCGCTGGACTCGGAGGATTCGGTGATCTTGCCGCGCGTATAGGTGTAAGCCAGCCGCAGCGGCACGCTCAGGCCATTGCCCACCCGCCAGAGTTCGCTGCCGGCCGCCAGCTCCAGGCCGTATACGCGGGACTCGCCGAAGCTCACCGAGCCGGAGTCCTGACTGCCGCCGCCGACCAGATCGCAGGGATAGGCCAGCGAGCAATTCTGCAGTGTATTCTCGTAATCGCTGTAGAAACCGATGGCATCCAGATTCAAGCGCTCGCCCCAGTAGCGGAAACCGGCCTCATAGTTCACGCTTTTCTCCGGGTCGGTGCCATCCGTGGCGGAAGCGCCCGCCGGAGCGAACCCCTGATGTACACCAGCCAGCAAGGACCACTGATCGTTCAGCAGGTAGGTGGCGCCCAATCCGGCCAGCACCTCGCTGACCTCGTTGCTGTCACGCCGGCTCACGGTATCCCGCCCCGGGTCACCGTAGCGGCGGGCCTTGGATTCGATGTCCTCATACCGCAACGAACCGGTCAGGATCAGCTTGCCGATATACACCTTGTCCACCAGCCAGGCCGACCAGGCATCGGCCTCTTCCACCCGGTTGTCACCGCCGGTGGGCGCCACGTAACCACTGGGCACCAAAGCACCGTTGGTCTGCGAGAACACCTCCACCGGCTGGTAACGATCCACCTCGTCCTGATGGAAACGGGCGCCCACCACTATCTCATGCTCCAGAGCGGCGGTGGTGAAGGCATGGACCAGCTCGCTCTGGATCCCCTTGGCGGTGTATTCCCGGTTATTGTGTTTGACCGTCACATCGGAGACGTCCTGGCTGCCGTCCAGGATCGCCCGGGCATCGGCGTCGCCGCCGTTGGCGGCATCGATCAGGCCGCCCAGGCCACGGCCACCGGCACCGCTGACCTTGAACCAGTCGCGCTGAAACTCATTGCGGTAAATCACCGACTCCAGTTGGGTGCGGTCGCCGAGCACCAGATGATGGCGCAGGGCGATGCCATCGTGATCGTTGTCCATCTGATCCAGGGCGCTGAGCCCGTAGCGCCGATCGGGGTCATCATGAAAGTCCCGGTCGCTGAGGCCCAGGTAGGTTTCGTTGGAGACTTCACTGGAATGGGACAGCTTGAGTTCCAGTGCCTGCTGTAGCGACGCTTCCGCCGGGCTGGTCCAACGCAGCTTGGCGACATAGTCGCGCTTGTCGAAACCGGTATCGCGGTCGGAACGGTCCACGTCCTTGAAGCCGTCGCTGCTTTGCTGGTGGGTTTCCAGCAGGAAGCCCCATTGGCCATGCGTGGCCCCGTACCAGGCATGGCCACGCTGGTGGCCGTTCTCACCGGTTTCCAGTTGCACCATGCCGGCCGGGGCAGCAGGAATCGGCGTGGACAGGAAGTTGATCGCCCCACCGACGGTAAAGGGGCCGTAGCGCAGAGTATCCGGCCCCTTGAGAACCTCGATGCCATGAAACCGGCCGGCACTGGGAAAATAGTACGCCGCCGGCGCCGCATAAGGCGCCGGAGCCATCAGTACTCCGTCCTCCATCAGCGACACCCGCTCGGAGCGGCCACTGGCGGCACCGCGAATGCCGATATTCGGACGCAGTCCGTAGCCATCCTCCTCCTGCAGATAAACGCCGGGGGCATCCCGCAGCATGCGATGTACGTCCGTGTACTCTTTCTTTTCCAGATCCTCATTGGTCAACACATAGGCGGAGCCTGACAAACTGAAAGCGTCCGCTGAGGAGCCGATGATATCCACCGCCGGCAGCCGGTGAGATCCGGTTTCGGCAAGCACCAGGGAGGGCGTCAACGCCGCGCTCCAGAAAAGAGTACGAATTTGCATATTGTCGTTCCCGCAATTTTGTCAGCTTTGTAAGGAAGCAGGAAGACTAATGAAAACAATTCGTATTTACAGCTAAGTCACTTTACCTTTCATGACCTTCTTGTTACCGCCATCCCTGATGATCATCCTTCGGGCCATAGCCACCGCCGCCGGGAGAGGCCAGTAGCAGACGGTCTCCGGGGTTGGCCTGGGCACTGACCTTGGCCGGCAGCGGCGCGCCGTTGAGCCGGTTCTCCCCCATCGCCCCGTCGGCGCCGCCAGCCAGGCCCCAGGGCGGGTGATAGCGACGCTCGGTGAGCAAGGTGAAACGGGCCGGCGCCAGAAACTCCAATTCCCGCTCGATGCCGTCACCACCGCGGTGGTGGCCGTCACCGCCACTGCCGCGCCGCAACCGGTACCGCCAAACCCGTAACGGATAGTGTTCTTCAAGGCTCTCGATGGGCGTGTTCAGGGTGTTGGTCATGTGGCTGTGCACCGCCGACACCCCGGGGCCCAGGGCATGGCCGCCGGTCCCCCCGGCCATGGTCTCGTAATAGTCCCAGGGCCGTTCGCCGCCCTCGCCCATGGCCAGGTTGTTCATGGTGCCCTGGCTGGCGGCGGGGATTGCTTCAGGCTCCGCCTGGGCCAGCGCCCCCAGCACCACATCGACGATGCGCGAGCTGGTTTCCACGTTGCCGGCGGCCACGGCGCCGGGGCGGCGCGCGTTGACCAGACTGCCCTCGGGTGCCTCCAGGGTGATCGGCCGGAACAGCCCGGCGCAGGACGGCGCGTCATCCGGCAACAGGCAACGGAAGCAGTAATAAGCGGCGGCGGCGGCCACCGACAACGGGCAATTGATATTGCCGTCGACCTGGCCAGCGCTGTCACCGAAGTCCAGATGGGCCCGCTCACCAGCCACCGTCAACGTCACCGCGATAGCGATATCACGGTGGCCCTGGCCGTCGTCGTCCATCCAATCGCGGAACCGATACACGCCGTCACGCAGCATCGCCAGGCGCTGCCGCATGCGCCGCTCGCCATAGAGGTTCAGGGCCTCCATCGCCGTCGCCACCCAAGCCGTGCCCCGCTCCCCGGCCAGCTCCGCCAGACGCCGGGCACCGGCCAGGCAGCTACTGGCCTGGGCGGCAAAATCGGCGAACCGGGGCACATCCACCGGTAACGGGCCGGGGCCGTCCAGCCCGGCCAGCCGCCGGCACAGTGGCAGCTGCCAATCGCCACGCCGCTTCAGCCACTGCGGCGCGATCACCAGGCCTTCTTCCTCCAGCGTGCGGGACACCGGCATGGACCCCGGCGAATGGGCGCCGATATTGGCGTGGTGGGCACGGGTAACGGCGAAACCGATGAGCTCGTCGGCCACCAGCACCGGCGCCACCACGGTAACGTCCGGCAGATGGGTGCCGCCCAGGTAGGGGTCATTGACCACCAGCAGGTCGCCGTCGGCCCAGTCCCGCTGTTCCACCAGATCCGCCATGGCGTAGGCCATGGAACCCAGATGCACGGGGATGTGGGCGGCCTGGGCGCAAAGCTGGCCGGCGGCGTCGAACAGCGCGCAGGACAGATCCAATCGATCCTTGATGTTCGGTGACAGCGCGCTGGCCCGCAGCAGCGCGCCCATTTCGTCGCAGATGCCGGCCAGGCGGTTGGCGAAGATACTCAGTTGTACGGGGTTCATGGACAATATCGGGTTGGCGGAGAGTGAACAGGCAGTATGCCACAGGCCGGACGCCGGACGCCGGACGCCGGACG
>NZ_AQPF01000093.1:0-3592 GCF_009846745.1 Alcanivorax xiamenensis
TTTAGCCGCTCCGCCCTCGCGTTCGAGATGAACCTCGAACGTAACCTGGTGGACCTGGATCGCGAGCTGCGCGCCGGCGCTTACCGCCCGGGTACCAGTATCTGTTTCGTGGTAACCCACCCGAAACCCCGGGAGGTCTGGGCCGCACAGTTCCGCGACCGGATTGTCCACCACCTGCTGTACAACCGAATCGCCGACCGTTTCCATCGGCGGTTTATCGCAGATAGCTGCGCTTGCATTCCCGGGCGCGGCACGCTGTACGCTGCCCAGCGGTTGGAACACAAGATCCGCAGCGTCACAGAAAACTGGCAACACCAGGCGCACTACCTGAAATGCGACCTGGCCAATTTCTTCGTCAGCATCGATAAGCGAATCCTTCGTGACCAGCTGGCCGCCCAGATCCCGGAGCCCTGGTGGCTCGCACTGGCAGAGCTGGTGCTGTTCCATGACCCGCGCGAGGACCATGAGGTCAGGGGCCGCCAGGAGCTGCTGAGGCGGGTGCCCCAGCACAAGCGCCTGGCCAGCCAACCGGCCCACTTGGGGCTGCCCATCGGCAATCTCAGCAGCCAGTTTTTCGCCAATGTCTATCTGAACGCCCTGGATCAGTTCGTAAAACACCAGGTGCGCGCCCGCCACTACGTGCGCTATGTGGATGACTTCGTGCTGCTGCACCGCGATCCGGCATGGCTTACTGGGGCTCAACGCCGGATTGAGACGTTCCTGCCGGCGACTCTGCACGTGGTGCTGAACCCGAAGAAAACCATCATCCAACCCGTGGAGCGCGGGGTGGACTTCGTGGGACAGGTCATCAAGCCCTGGCGCCGAACCACCCGCCGACGCACTGTCCAGCACGCCTGTCAGCGCGTGGCCACGGCGCCGGGCCCGCAGCTCCACGACACCGCCAATAGCTATTGCGGACTGCTACGGCAGGCCAGCCACAGCGAGCGCGACCGGCAGCGCCTGGCCAAAGCCTTGTTCGCTCGCGGCCGCGCCGTCAACAAGGCACTGACCCAGATCCACGGGAGGCACCGATGATCGTCGCCACTTACTCCGTCCACAACGAGGCGCCGCTGATTTCACCCAAGGCCGCAGGCCTGGGGCCCGGCCGCTGGCTGGTGAAGCTCTATGCCCGGGGCGAAACCGAGCGGCATACCGATCAGATCCGCAACAGCCAACCCTGCCACCTATCCGATCTGCTGCAGCTGGCCGTCCAGACCCATGACGACATGCTGAATGAATTGGGCTGGCTGGTGGTCGATGCCGGGTTCCAGGTTTTGCGGTTGCGCTGATTACCACGACACACCAAGGGGAGAACCATGTCTCGTTACCAACCCACTATCACGCTCTCCCAGCCGGAACTGGCCATGCTCCGCACCGGGAAGCGCCCCAGCACCGTTATCCAACGCGGACAATGGCTCCGTCTGCCCACCGGGGAACGGGGCCGGTACGTCCGGCACGATCGCCGTGGCGGGCTTTGGATGGCACTCGGCGATAGCCGACCGTACAGCGTCAACATCGAATTCACTTCACTGGTGAGCAAGGCGCGGCTACTGGAGCCGCATCGCAGCCAGCTAAGCCTTGTGTAACTTGGAGAGCGTCATGACCAGCCACCAAATCGAACCAGAAATTGTAGAAACATGCGAAGGGGAGATCGTGGCCCGAGCAGCCATGGAGTTCCTAAATCGGTTCTGGGACAACGGATATGAAATGCTCAACTTCAATCCAAGCAACAGAAACGACATCGATCACCTACTTGATGTGATTTACCGGGCGCAGGCGGGCGACTCTGCCTGGAAGCAGGAAGAGACAGCCATATATCAGGACGCGTTAGAGCGAATCATGCCTTATCCACAAAGCCCAGAACTGGAGCTTGGATACCGGGAGTGCAGACGCATTGCTCGGCAAGCATTGGAACAGGGCCATCGTCTCCGCACCAGCCAGGAGGGTGAATGCAAGAACTCGAACGTCACCGGCGCCGCGAGCGACAAAGAGGAGCCCGTTGCATATATCAGCCCCGAGATGCTCAGCGCACGACTGATCGCCACGCCGGAAGAAGGTCCCGTCATCGCATTTCTAGGTGAAGTCGTTGCAGAACTGGAGCGTGCCCGCCGCTTGTTCCCTGGGGACCGGATCATGGGCCTGGCGCTGGCCGAGGAATTCGGCGAGCTGATCAAAGCTCTGCTGGATGAACCAGGCAAAGCAGTCTGGAAAGAAGCCGTTCAGACAGCTGTCATGGCCGCTCGCGTTGCAATCGACGGAGATGGCAGCGTGGACCAATGGCGCGCAGCGAAAGGGCTGGACGACCACCGCAGGGCTACTGAATGGGAGGATGCCTGATGGGACACCCCGCCCTTGTCTACGAAGAGGAGCTCATGGAGATGAGCGGATACACGCGCCGCAAAGACCTCCAGAAATGGTTGGATCAGCACCACGTCTGGTACCTACCAGGAAAGGAAGGGCGCATATCTACTACTGTAGAGGCCCTGAACCGTGCCGGACTTGGCGCCAGTAATGATGAGTGGGATCCGGTTTAATGGGGCGACAGCGCAGCACAAGACGGGATACTGTCCTGCCTCAATACGTCCAACGGAAACCAGACCGGAATCGAGTGATCTGGCGGGACTACCTGGGACAGGGCCGGTTTGGCAAGGTGGTCACCCTGGTAGACGAAGACGGGCACCCCTTGCCGGCGACAGCCAGCCACCGGGACATCCTGAGTGCCTATTCGCGCCAGATCACCAAGTCCAGCAGCCATACGCTACGATGGCTCATAGACAAATATTTGGATGGTGTACACTTCAAGTCCCTGGCCAGCACCACCCAGGACGGCTATCAGGTCTTCGCGAACACAATCAAGAATCACCCAACGAAAGGCGGACGGCTACTTGGCGAGGCCCCATTGAAGGCCCTAACACCGCCGACATTCTCCAAATACCGGGACGCTCGTACCGAAAAAGCGCCAGTGGCCGCTGTTCGCGAGATCCAGTTCATCCGCGCGGTGTTCAGTTGGGGCATTGAGTATGGCCACTGCCAGAGCAACCCAGCCAAAAGCGTGCGCCTGCAGGAGACCGGAGGCAGCGAACGTTACATCGAGGACTGGGAATATGACCGCCTTATGGCCTGTTCGTCGGACCTGCTGGCCGTGGCCATGGAGTTTGCATATCTGCTGCGCGCCCGGGTGAGTGAGGTCCTGGCACTGGAACAGAAGGACATCAAGGCATCCGGCCTTCATCTACGGCGCAAAAAGGGCAGTGAGAGCGAGATTACCCTGTGGACACCCCGCCTACGGGACGCCCTGGAGGCCGCCAAAGCGCTCCACAGGGGCGCAGACAGCCAATACCTCATCCATGGCAAGGATGGTGACAAAGTGACGTACTGGGCCGTGAGGAGCGCCTTTGTCAGGGCAATGGATAAGGCCATGGACAAGAAACTGGCCCATAAAGACAAAACCAGCGCCATTGAGGAGTGGTTCACATTCCACGACATCAAGGCCAAGGGCATCACAGACCACAAGAATCACCATGGTGGGCACCGGTCGAAGCGGATGCGGGATGTCTACGTGCGGAAGGCGGAGGAGGTGGATAGCACCCGG
>NZ_AQPF01000094.1:0-3567 GCF_009846745.1 Alcanivorax xiamenensis
ACGGCTCCAGCATGCCCGGCAACGACGCCAACGACAGCAAACGGCAAAGCCTGCTCTACGCCTATCCCGATGACGGGCAGGCCGAAGTGCCCACCAAGGCACCGGTGGTGCTGCGCTTCACCAGTGACGTGTCGCTCGGCGACGTGGAACAGAGCGTCACCCTGTGCTGTGACGCCGAAGGCGGCAACCTGGACTACACCGCCGAAACCGTGGGCCCGGACCCGCGCGGCGTGATCCTCACACCGGCGCAATCGCTGAGCCCGCTCACCGACTACACCATCGCCATCAAGAACCTGCGTCTGCGTAACGGCACCTCCGCCGACCGCACCCTGCGCTTCACCACCCGGCCACTGGCCGAAGGGCCCAGAAGCTTGGTGGTCAAGGACGACGGCTTCGCCATCGACCGGCAGATGCCCAATGGCGACACCAACGAACCGATCATGGATTTCTCCAGCTTCCGGTTCCAGTTCACCCAGCCAGTGGACCGCGCCAGCGCCCGCTACGGCGACACCGTGGTGCTCACCGACAGCAGTGGCGCAACCGTGGAAGCCACGCTCCTGATCAACGGCCACTACATGACCGTGGACCCGAAACCGGAGTATCTGACGCCCGGCCAAAGCTACACGCTGAGCCTCACCAACGGCCTCACCAGCACCTTTGATGAAGCCTTCGCTGGCACCGAGATCAGCTTCACCCCGGCGGACTCCTCACCGCGTGGCGAACCGGCCATGCTGGTGCAGCGGATCACCCAGAGCGGCCTGTCCCGCCTCACCGGCAAGAACATCAACCAGGTGCCCGTCAACGGCACCCTGCTCGGCGAAGACGTCAACGTCACCCAGGCCAGCGCCGACGCCGTGGTGGCCGAACTGGCGGACGTCACCGAATACCCCGACGTCACCCCGATCCGCCTGCCCCGCGGCACCAAGCTCACCGGCAGCGCCATCGAAATGGTGATGATCGGCGGCGAAGTCCCCGCCGGCTTCGGTTCCGGCCCCGTGGACATGCGCCTCACCAGCGACGCCAGCGGCTACCTGGTGCCCAACCCCTACAACGTCCATAACCGCGCCGACGCCCTGCGCATCGTCCACCTGCTCATGGACGTGGGCATCGCCACCGAGGACCCGCGCGCCAACGGTGGCTTCACCCAGGACATCATGCACATCGAACTGGTGGGCGTGGCCGAAGTGGACACCGAAGCCGGCGTCCTCAACCTGGACGCCGTCGGCATGGTGGAACCCAACATCCTCGGCCAGGAATACGGCTACGGCCTGCTCAGCTTCCAGCTGCAGTCCTACAAGGATCAGATGAACGCCCCCACCGCCCCGGAAGACACCACCGGCCCGACCCTACAAAGCTGGACCCTGGGCACGGATACCCTCACCGGCGAAGACAAGTCCCTGCTGGCCAAGCCAGGGGATCCGATTATTTTGAACTTCGATGAGCCCATTGATCCGCAGAGCGTGGAAGGCAACGTCACCCTCTATAAAACCGTTAACGGCGGCGCGGAAGAAGCAATGCCGGCGCAGGTGTATGTGGATGGCGCGGCGATTGTGGTGAAGCCGGAGGAGGATTTGGTTTATAGCCCGGAGGAGGCTTCAGCCGAGTATCGACTATTCCTAGATAGCAGGCTGTCCGATATAACGGGTAATCAACTGATGAGCTCTTTTGATCAAAGCTTTTCTCTGGCTCGTAAAATATCTCTTGAAGGTTTAGATCCTGCAGTTCCTGCATTGCTACGTCCAGACCTGGCAGAGTATAGAAAAATAGAAAATGCCCCCGTCATATTAGCTGCGTATCCAGGTTTTCCATGCGCTCTTGAGCAAGAGTTTTTAAATGACCAAGGGGGTGGGATTGATCCTAATCGCGACCTCCAAAATGATAGATCTGGCCTCTGCGTAGGTGGGCTTAGTGAGTTCAATGCCACCGATGCAACTGAAGATGATAAACATCCCGTCGACGATATCATTCCTGTTATGCAATTACCGGCCAACCGCCCTATCATCATTTCCTTTTCAAAGGAAATAGCTTCTGACAGTGTTAACGAAAAAACCTTCCAGGTAGATAAAGTTGACGCCAATGGGACATCCTTATCTCGTATCTCTGGGACATTAAGCACATCCGGGAAAACCATCATTTTCACGCCGTCAGAACCTTGGGAGAAAAGCTTATACAAATACACTCTTCTTTCCTCAGGTTATCAGGTATCTGAAAAGGTTGATGGGTTCGTAAGACAAATTATAGCGGACCCCAACTATACCTGCGGAGAAGACAGCGTTTGTGATCAATCAGGGCTTCCTATCCAGACGGCAGCTATTGGGCTAACTACAATATCTAAAGTAAGAGAACCATCAGGATACACATACAACTATGCTTTAATTCCTACCGGCCCTGAACTACAAGCCGGCGGCCCCGATTTTGTGCAATTTTTTAGAGGAACAAAAAACACAGACACAGTATTACAACACCTAGCAACTGAACCGTTTTCAGATATTAATCATAATTTCATGTCAGACAGGACCAACATGGGAACAGCCCCCTTCCCCCCGCTCGTTTCATCTGGGGAGTATTTACTAGAAAATGAGGAGTATGGCCCAAAAACTCCGTTACTCCCAAGCGCCCCTGGTTATTACCCTGATTATGATCCTGGAGCGTTAAAGCCCCCCCCAAATAGCGCAAAAATCCTATCAAGATATAGAAACATCGAACAGGATGCCTTGCTCGATCAAACAACAAGCGAACCAACAGGCATATTTGGAATCAACTTGGGGTGCGGCTTCGCTTACCCAGCGACGAGCGACGATGGTGATCCAATGGCTTGCCCTGAGCACAAGTTTAGCTACCTGATTTCATCTATGTTTGCTGAAGTAACAGATGAGCTAACACCCGAGGGAATTAGAGTAAAAATATGGCCATCTATGGTTTATGGTACGGGGCTTGATATGTACGCTTGGCAGAAGCTTACTGCATCTTCACAACCAGCCCCCTTCCCTGGAGCCACAGGCAAACAAATTTTAAGAATGCGCTACCCAGCCTCCGAAAACGCAGCCCCCATAACAGGTTTCATATCGACAAAAGCCGGCATTCCGACTCTCGAGGTGGAAGTGCGGTTGTATGCTGAAGCACCATTTGCTGCTGAGTACGGCATATCCAGCCTGCAAAATTCCATCCGTATACGATCCTATCCTATTACGATGAAAATGGCAGGAATGGTTAGTTTTCTTGACGATGGCAGAATGGTCGTTGAACAGTTCAACACCAATAGAGTAGACATATTGGGGAAAATTTCAGGAATCACACGAGGAATTTATGGTGGATATCTAGACTTATTTATACCGGAATACGGCAGCTTCCTACGTTTTACATCCACCCCGATAAAAGGCAAATAAAAGAGTTAATAAATTTAGAAGATGGAAGGGAGGCATATAAAAACATACCCTCCTTTCCATCTAAGAAACGATTAATACAACCAATTCTCAACTCCCCAAAAAACGTCTGAAAGGTAATCGAGGTTTTGAGTAGGGAATTTTACACTAATAGCATTTGTCCACTTCCCCGTTAGTGAGACAG
>NZ_AQPF01000095.1:0-3266 GCF_009846745.1 Alcanivorax xiamenensis
CTGTGGGAAGCTTGCTTGCAAGCGAATTCTTTCTATCGCGCGTAATCGCTGCCGGCGCGTTCCAGCTTGCGCAGCAGTGCCGGCCAGGTGAGCTTGCTGGCCATGCCCAGGCTCTTGGATTGATCCGAGGTGGTGGCAATGGCTTCGGCGGAAGGCTGGTAAGTCTCGCCCTGAGCCATGGCGCGCACCTGGATCTCGCAGCCCTTCATCAGGAAGTACATGTAGGTGAAGGCTTCACCTACATCCCTGCCCACACTCAGCGTGCCGTGGTTGCGCAGCAGCATCAGATTCTTGTCGCCGAGATCCTTCACCAGACGCTCGCGCTCGTCCAGGTTCAGAGCCACGCCTTCGAAGTCGTGATAGCTGAGATGATCCAGACACAGCATGGCGGTCTGGCTCAATGGCAACAGGCCGTTCTTGTGCGCGCTCACGGCGACGCCGTCGGCGGCGTGCAGGTGCAGGACCGCACCGGCTTCCTCGCGGGCCATGTGTACGGCGCTGTGGATGGTGAAACCGGCCGGGTTGACCCGGTTGGTGGCGCCGGGATCGACGATTTCGCCGTCCTGGTCCACTTTTACCAGGGAAGAGGCGGTGATCTCATCGAACAACATACCGTACGGATTGATCAGGAAATGATGTTCCGGTCCCGGTACACGGGCGGACAGGTGCGTAAACACCAGATCTTCCCAGCCGTAGAGTGAAACCAAACGATAAGCGGCGGCCAGGTCCTTGCGAACTTCCCACTCGGCTTCGGTCATTTGCGGCCGGGCGGTGGCGGTGGCTTGAGACATTGCGGCACCTCATTATTATGAAATTACGTTTCGGGAATATAGCAGGGCGGGACGGTGGCGGCCATACCATGGAGTAGGGAGAGGCGTTGCGGTTTCTCACGCTGATTCGCTGCCCAGGCAGCTTCCCACAGAGGCCTTGTAGGAAGCTGCTTTGGCAGCGAACGGCGTGTCGGCGAGAGCCCTACAACACCAATACCCGCTTACCGCTGAAGTCGTCTTCCACCATATGGCGGTGCGCATCAAGGGCATCGGCGAAGGCAAAGGTCTCCATCGGCAGGGGGCGCAGACGCTCGGCGGCGAACAACGGCGCCAGGCGGTCGTTGAACAGCCCGGCCATGGCGATGCGGCGGTCCAGAGTCTGGCTGCGCATGGTCATGGCGGTGATTTTCAGACGCCGCTGCAGAAACGGGCGCAGGTCCATCATGGTCTGGGCCCCACCCAGCACGCCCACCAGACTCAGCGTGCCTTCGGTGCGCAGGCCCTTGAGCACCTGGCTCCAGTCCGGGCCCACCATATCCATGATCACCGCCACGCCGTCACCGGTGATGCTCTTCAGTTGTTCCGCCAGAGTGTCGTCCTCGGTGACCGTGGCCACCAGCCCCATACCCTCGGCGGTGCGCAGGTTGGCGGGGTTACGGCTGGAACCGAGCGGCCGGGCGCCCAGGGCCGCCGCCAGTTGGGTGCCCGCGAGACCGACGCCGGCGCTGGCCGGGCGGATCAGACACCACTGGCCCGGCTGCAGACCACCGTCCAGGAACAGCGCCCGATAGGCGGTCAGGAAGGCTTCCGGAATGGTGGCGCCAGTGGCGAAGTCCAGATTGTCCGGCAGTGTCAGTGGTTCATCTTCATGCACTACCAGATATTCCGCGTAGGCGCCGCTGGGAATCAGCCCCATGACCCGGTCACCCACCTGGCGATGGGTGACCTTGCTGCCCACGGCCTCCACTTCGCCGGCGTATTCCAGCCCTGGCACCCGCTGGTCGAACCCCGTGGGCGCCGGATACATGCCTTTTACCTGCAAAATATCGGCGCGATTGATGCCCACCGCCCGCACCCGGATGCGCACCTGATCCGGCGCCGGTTCCGGGGTATCAAAGGAACCAAGGGCCATGGTGCCGTCGTTGATTTGCCATGCTTGCATGGATAGCTCTCTCCGTTATCTGTGAATCCCCGTGCTTCCCCTGAACCCGGGAAGGGAAGAAAATAAGGAATTCCATAGGTATACTGGGTTCACCTTTTCATCCGATTTCGTCCCTGAGGTTGGGTCAACACAATAACGATAAAGTGGTCTTCGGGAGAACCCCATGTCCGAATTGCAGTATCCGTTTTCGCAGCCGCCACAACCCGGTGAGCGCCTGCAGGTGGCGCCCGGCGTGTACTGGCTGTACTTTCCCATGCCACTGGCACTGGACCACATTAACCTGTGGTTGCTGGAGGATGGGGACGGCTGGACCCTGGTCGATACCGGATTCGGCACCCGCCACACCCAGAAAATCTGGGCCCAGGCGTTCGATAACGCCCTGGAAGGCCGGCCGATCCGCCGCATCATTGTCACTCATTATCATCCGGACCATGTCGGCCAGGCCGGCTGGCTGGCGCAGCGATTCAATGCACCGGTACGTATGACGCGCGGGGAATGGGAGCTGCTCAATCATTTGCATTCCGCCGAGGACGACACCGTGCGTCAGGACGTGCGCCGCTTCATGGGGTTGCATGGTCTGCATGGGGAGCCGCTGGATGCGCTCAGCGGCCGCGGCAACGGCTTTCGAAAAGTGGTGCCGATCATGCCGCCGACTCCGGAGTTCATCGCTGCCGGCGACGTCATTCAAATCAATGGTCAAACCTGGCGGGTGCACATCGGCCGGGGCCACGCGCCGGAGCACGCCTGCCTGTTCCGTGAACACGATCATGTGTTGATCAGCGGTGATCAGGTGCTGCCGCGCATCTCCAGTAACCTGACCGTGCATGCACGCGACCCGGATGATGACCCGGTCAGCGCTTTCGTCGATTCATTGACGGCGATTAAGAACGCACTACCGGAAGACAGTCTGGTATTGCCCGCCCATGGGCTGGCCTTCCATGGTCTGCACACTCGTATCGATGCTTTGGTCAAACACCATGACGAGCAGTTGAGCGTGGCCGAGGAAGCCTGCGAGAAAGCGCCGCTGACCGCCTACGATCTGCTGCCGCTACTGTTTAAGCGCAAGCTCGACAATAATCAGATGATGTTCGCCATGGGGGAGAGCATCGCGCACCTCAACTGCCTGCACGCCCACGGCCGCGCCACGCGTGCCGACCGCGAGGGCCGGCGCTACTACGCTGCCTGATGGGCCCCTTGTGGGTGCCGCGAAGCCGCTGTGGGAAGCTTGCTGGCAAGCGAATGCCCCAGCGTCGGAAGGGCCGTTCGCCAGCAAGCTGGTCTCCCACAGCCTTTCTACAGGCCCCTGTGGGAAGCTTGCTGGCAAGCGAATGCCC
>NZ_AQPF01000096.1:0-3213 GCF_009846745.1 Alcanivorax xiamenensis
CAACACGCAACACGCAACACGCAACACGCCGGCACGCTTTGAAAACCACTCGGGCATGACGGGGTTGCTTTGAATGCGTGTCCCCAAGGCCGGCCAGCGGGCCTTGGGTTTGGCGTGCCGGCGTGTTGCGTGTCAGCGTGCCAGCGGATGGTGGGACAGCAGTGGCCGAGAGCCATTTTTAACGTTGCTCTGCGACGGCCCGGAGGGTGATCGCCATGGACGGCGGTCATAAAAAATTGCCGGGAGCAATTTTTAACGTTGCTGTGCGACGGCCCGAAGGGTGACCGCCATGGACGGCGGTCATAAAAAACCCCGCGCGAGGCGGGGTATAAAAAACAGATTCAGCGCTTGCAGCAGTTAAGTTACTTCTCCACGAAGGCCCGTTCGATCACGTACTCGTGGATATGGCCGCCACGACTTTCACGGAAGCCCCAGCCATCCAGAAGGTTGGTAAGGTCCTTGAGCATGGCCGGGCTGCCGCACAGCATGAAGCGGTCCTCTTCCAGGTTGGGTTGGGGCAGGCCCAGATCCTCAAAGATTTTCCCGGAGTCCATCAGGTTGGTGAGCCGGCCCTGATTGCGGAACGGTTCCCGGGTGACGGTGGGGTAGTACTTCAGTTTGCCCTGGATCATGTCGCCGAAGAACTCGTTGTTGGGCAGTTCGTCCTGGATCATGTCCTGATAGGCCAGTTCCGAAACGAAGCGCACGCCGTGGGTCAGGATCACCTGGTCGAAACGCTCGTAGATTTCCGGATCCTTGATGATGCTCAGGAACGGCGCCAGGCCGGTACCGGTGGAGAGCAGCCACAGCCGCTTGCCCGGCAGCAGGTGGTCCGCCACCAGGGTGCCGGTGGGTTTGCGGCTCACATAGATCTTGTCGCCCGGCTTGATCTTCTGCAGCTGGGAGGTGAGCGGACCGTCCGGCACCTTGATGCTGAAGAACTCCAGCTCTTCCTCGTGATTGGCGCTGGCGATGGAATAGGCGCGCAGCAGAGGGCGACCGTTGTCCTGCTCCAGACCGATCATGGTGAAATGACCGTTCTTGAAGCGGAAGCCCGGGTCACGGCTGGTGGTAAAGCTGAACAGGGTGTCGTTCCAGTGCCGAACACTGGTAACCGTTTCAGTATTCAGATTCGACATAAGCTAATGCGCCTTTATTCCAAAATACTTTAATTGATGAGAATGTAACCCTTTTACTCATATCGGTAAAATGCGTTATTCCGATATTTGATATCGACCCTGGTAATAACGATGAGATACACCCTGCGACAACTGGAGGTGTTCCTCGCCGTGGCCCATCACGAGAACGTGAGCCGGGCGGCACGGGATCTGAACATGTCTCAGTCCGCCGCCTCCGGCGCTCTCAAGGAGCTGGAAGCCCAGTTCGACATCAAGCTGTTTGAACGTGCCGGAAAAAAGCTGCGGCTCAACGAACTGGGGCGTCAGCTTTGGCCCAGAGCGGAAGCTCTGTTGGGGCAGGCCCGGGATCTGGAGTCCGGTTTGCAGGCTCACCAGGAGTTGGGGCGCCTCAAGGTCGGGGCCACACTGACAATTGGTAACTACCTGGCGGTGAATATCATGGCTCGGTATATGGCGGAGCAGCCCGGGGCCCAGGTGAAACTGGAGGTGGCGAATACCGCCACTATTGTCGACCGGGTGCTGGCCTTCGATCTGGATATGGGGTTGATCGAAGGGGAAATCAACCACACCGACCTGGAATTGTTGCCCTGGCGAGAGGACGAACTGGTGGTGTTCTGCGCTCCTGATCACCCGCTGGCGAAACAGGAAACGCTATCCGACGAAGACCTTTTAACCGCTACCTGGATTGTACGCGAAACCGGATCGGGAACGCGACAGACCTTTGAGCGGGCCATGCACGGCCTTCTGCCCAGCCTGAAGTTGTTGCTCGAACTGGAGCACACCGAAGCGATCAAACGGGCGGTGGAAGCCGGCCTGGGTATCAGTTGTCTGTCCCGGGTGTCACTGCGTGAGGCGTTCCGGCGTGGTTCCCTGGTTCCCCTGACCGTGCCGGCGCGGGATTTCAGCCGTGAGTTCTATTTCGTACTGCACCGGCAGAAATACCGCAGCCCCGGCGTTGAGCGCTGGCTGGAGCTGTGCCGGCAATCGCCGGAATGAGAGGGGCATTCGCGGCCCAGGCCGCTTCCCACAAAGGGAACTATGGAACCGCTGTGGGAAGCGGCCTGGGCCGCGATAAAACGATCAGGGCAGGTAGCGCTCGCGAATCAGGCCATCCAATTTGTTCCAGGGCACGGTCAGTTCCGGCTGCCCCATGGCGTAGGGGCCGATGCTGTAAACATTGTAGTGCAGCTCCACACCATCGTAGGTCATATCAAAATCGCCGGTCTGCTGAAACGGCCAGTTGTCGCGAAACTCATCATCGGCCTGCGCTTCCTGTTCCAGCCATCGAACGTGCGCCTTGGCGGCTTCGGCCCAGAACGCCTCTTCTTTCCCCGGTTGCAGGATGTCCGCCAACTCAATGCGGCGGTGCTCCCGACGGTCCCAGTTGAGCAGCTGGAGCACGGGCATACCGTGGGCGCCACCGGTGAATTCATAGGTTTCCAATTGCAGGTTGGCGATATCACGCCACTCGCCTCCCACCGCCACTTTGGAGGTCAGTTCCCAGCCGATCGAGCTGTCCGCGACCTCCGCTTTTCGGGCGTCGGCGAGAAAACGGTCGGCGACCTCGGCCAGAGACGACACGCCTTCATCTTCGCCATTGCTCAGCTGGTGGATGAGCGAATTTTCCAGAGCCTCGGTGAGCGCCGGGTCCTCGGGGAATGTCAGCCACTGTAGCGTCACTGATGAACAGGGATCCTCGGGGCAGGGTTCGCTTTTCCGTTCCAGTGTTTGCGGCTTCGATACCAGCGGCGTATCGCCGCCATGGTCGGCGGGGTCGGCGGGTTGCTTATCGGGCGGGGCCGAAGTGGTCTCCTGAGCGTCTTGTCGGGTGGTCTGATCGGGCCGGGCCGGCGCGTCACTGTCACCACAGCCGGTCAGGAACAGCGTGAACATCAAGGAGGAGAGCAGCAGGCGCATAACCAGGTCCTTGGTCAGGATTGCGGAAGGCCCAGTGTGCCGTAATGCCAGCGGAGGGAAAAGATGAGCCCGGGCTCTAAGAGCCTGTTCACGATCTTTACGCCGCCGCGCCGGAATTCATCTTTTGTCAGGCCGTGATTTCGATTGTGCTATGTAG
>NZ_AQPF01000097.1:0-3004 GCF_009846745.1 Alcanivorax xiamenensis
AGCGTGCCAGCGTGCCAGCGTGCCAGCAGGTCGCTGCTATACTACCGCCATGCGTCTCGACTATTTCGTTGCCCACGCCACCGGGCTCACCCGTAAACAGGTCAAAACCCTGATTCGCTCCGGCGCTATCCAGGTGTTCGATGGTGCCGGCGGTGCGGTGCCCGTCAAACCGGACCGGCGTCTGGAAACGGATATGCGGGTGGTCTGGGAGGGGCGGCCGCTGAGACTGGAAGGGCATCGATATTTGATGCTGCACAAACCAATGGGCGTGGTGTGTTCCACCGAGGATCCGGGCCATCGCACCGTGTTGGATCTGCTGCCCGGTGATCAGCGTGCCGGCCTGCATGCCGCCGGTCGGTTGGATCTGGACACCACCGGACTGGTATTGCTCACCAGTGATGGCCAATGGTCCCATCGCATCACCTCGCCGCAACACCATTGTGCCAAGCGCTATCGGGTCACCACCGCCGAGCCGGTGACCCGCGCCCAGGTTGATGCCCTGTCGGCGGGCGTGGTGTTGCGTGACGATTCCCGCCCCACCCGGGAGGCGCAAGTGGAAGTGGTGGCGCCTTTGTGTCTGCGCCTGACCATCAGCGAGGGGCGTTATCACCAGGTCAAACGGATGCTGGCGGCGGTGGGCAACCGGGTGGTGGCACTGCATCGGGAGGCGGTCGGGGATGTGGTATTGGACCCGGCGCTGACGCCGGGAGAATGGCGCCCGCTCACCGACGCGGAACGGCATCGGCTGGGCCCCCCGGACTGACCACGCTGTCGCCCGGGTTCGTCGGATCGGGCGAGGAGGGTGGGCCGTGGCTGGCCCCGGTTTGGGTTCTCCGCAAGAACAGTGCATAGTGCTGGAGGTCCGGATTATGGTTGCCGTCAATGGGATGCTCTGGACAGTCACTTGTCATTTTCGGACAGCAATGAGCGCAGGTGTATGCTTGAGGCCATGAACAGGACGCCACACAACGACCCCGCACTGGCCAGTGATCGTTCGCCGATCCCGGTCAACTATGTGCGCAATCTGGTGGAACTGGCCCGCGAAGCCGGGCTCGACCCGTCCCGTCTGCTGGCGCACGCCGGTTTGTCGGAACCTCAAGTGTACAGCGCCGAGCCGGCGTTGAGATTCGATCAGTTCCGTCGTGTCATGGCCAGCGCCAGGGCGTTGTCCGGTGATCCCGCCATCGCCCTGAGTCTGGGGCAGCAACTCACCGTTACCGCCCATGGCCTGTTGGGCTACGCCGCCATCAGCAGCCGTGATCTGGGGGAAGCGCTGCAATTACTGGAACGCTATTTCCGTACCCGCACCCGCCTGTGTCTGCCGCGGTTGGACGTGGAGCAGCAGTGGGTGCGTTTTGCCCTGATGGAAAGTTACGACCTGGGTGAGATCCGCCGTCCCTATCTGGAGGTGGTGACCGCCGCGTTGGTGGCCGGGCTGCGCTATTTGCTCGGCGACCGTTTCCAGGGCGCGGTGCTGACCTTGCCCTACGCCTCACCGGACTACGCCGGGCGGTACCAGGAACTGCTGGGCATGACCGTCCGTTTCGGCGCCGATACCGCGGCGCTCAGCTTTCCGGCGACGCTGCTGAGGGAGGCGCTGCCGATGGCGGATGCCTCCTCCCGGCAAATGGCCGCCCAGCGATGCGAGGAGGAACTGCAACGGCTGGAAGCGGATCAGGACTGGGCTTCGCGGGTGCGCGCCCGTTTGATGCAGGCGGAAGGCGCCTTGCCGAGCCTGGAGCAGCTGGCCACCGGTTTCCACCTGACCTCACGCACTCTGCGTCGCTATCTTGCGGCGCTGGGCGTGAGCTATCGCTATCTGCTGGAAGAAGTGCGCATGGCCCGCGCGGTACGTTATCTCCAGGCCAATCTCACCGTGCAGCAGGTGGCGCAGAAGCTGGGCTATGCCGAACCCAGCAACTTCACCCGGGCTTTCCGCCGCTGGACCGGCCGTCCGCCCAGCGACTATCTGGGCAATCTGTAAGCGTCCGTCCGCACCTTCGCTCTCATTCCAATCAAGATGTAACAGACCGCGACAGACTTCACTCCAGGCACTGGAAACCGGCACAATCAATACCCTCTTTCGGGCCCTTACTCTATCCTCCGCGATCGGGTTCCCGTGGTCCATTTTTTCTTGTTTTCTTTATAGACAGGTTTGGGAGACAGCCATGTTCGATATTACCAACAAACGCATTCTTATCACCGGCGCTTCCAGCGGTTTTGGCGCCCGTTTCGCGGAAGTGCTGGCCGAGCATGGTGCCGATCTGGTACTGGCGGCACGCAGGGTGGACAAACTCGAGGCCACCGCGGAAAAAGTCCGCGCCCTGGGGCGTGACGCACGGGTGGTGGCAATGGACGTGTCCGATCACGCCAATGTGGAGCGGGCTTTCGAGAATATGCCGGCTCTGGATGTGGTGGTGAACAACGCCGGAATCACCCGGGAAGGCGCCACCGACACCCTGTCCGAGGAAGACTGGAACGCGGTGGTGGACACCAACCTCAATGGTGTCTGGGCGGTGAGCAAATTCGCCATCCAGCAATGGCGCCGGGATGAGCGCCCGGGGAACATCATCAATATCGCCTCCATCCTTGGCCTGCGAGTGGGCGCCATGCTGTCCCCGTACACCGTGGCCAAGGCCGGCGTGGTGCAACTGACCAAGTCCATCGCTCTGGATTACGCCCGCTACAACATTCGTTGCAACGCCATTTGCCCCGGCTACATTGAAACCGACATCAACCGGGACTTTTTCCAGGGCCCCCATGGCGGCAAGCTGATCAAGCGCATCCCCTACCATCGGCTGGGTCAGATCGACGAACTGGTCGGCCCGTTGCTACTGCTGGCCTCCGACGCGTCTTCCTACATGAGCGGCGCGGCGATTCCGGTGGATGGCGGCCACCTTTGTAATACGCTTTAAACAGAGGGGTGACGCTGGACGCCAGATGCCGGACGCTAAAGTCAAAACCCGGGGCTGAGGGCATTGCGGAAATAAAAAATTGCCGGGAG
>NZ_AQPF01000098.1:0-2857 GCF_009846745.1 Alcanivorax xiamenensis
GGGGCGCGGGGTAGCGGATCAAAAGATCGGCGATGGCGCGGGCGGCACCGCTGAAATGGGTTCTGGTGGATGCCGGTGTGGCGCCCGGGGTCAATACCGATGCGGGCGGCGGTGCCCGCTCCCCGGCCTTGGCGGCATCCCGGGCGTGGACCTCCGCTATCCCGGGTGATTTCGGCGACGGAGATTGAGGCGTCAATGGCGGACGCTCGTCCCGCCCCAATGCCTCGATGGCCTGCCCGGGCACCAAGGGGGTGACCGGTTGATTGAGCGGCGTTGGCGCCGGGCCATCCATCCGTCGCCCGAGCACCTGGTGCAGCAGGGTATCGAGCAACGGCGTGATGGTGCTCACGGCGTCCCTTTATGCAACGGGTCGCGATGAAAGCGCGCTCGGCCGTCCACCACCTGGGCGGAATGAGACTGATAGGTGCGATGCAGGTCCTGGCGGCGGCGGCTGGTGCCAAGCAGTTGATCAAGCTCGTCGCGACGTGCCATCAAGCAGCGGCGCACTTCCAGATCCTGTTCAAGAATCCGCTCCAGCAACGCCGCCTTGCGCTCCTGTTCTTCCACGTTGAAGGACAGATCCCGCTCGATGCGTGACAGACGATCCACCTCGAGAACATAACGGGACTGTTCATCCACCAGCGCCTCCCAATCCTTCTGCCGGACACAGGCCAGCATTCGGGTGGACTGGGCAAGCAGGGTTTCATAGCTTACCAACACCCCCTCGGGGGTCGGCACGGAGTCCGTTTTTTGATTACTCATACCCCCTCCGCGGAATGCCGTGGATCAATGTCGCGCCAGGCGGACCCGATATTTTCCAGCAGCTCCGCCGCTTGCCGCAGACGCTCGTCGTCATTATGCAGGTTGGCGGCCAGCAGCAGCCGCGCCACATAGTCATACAACGCCGCCAGGCGCTCGGCCAGCTCGCCGCCACGCTCCAGGTCAAGCGCGGCCTTCAGACCATTGTTGACGATGTCCAGCGCCTTGGAGATCGCGGCTCCTTTTTCCGCGGCGCGGCCGTCCTGCAAATGCAGGCGGGCGGTGCGGATGGCGCTTTGCGCTCCATCAAAAAGCAAGGTAATCAATTGGTGGGGACTGGCGGACATCACGCCACTCTCCACCCCCACTCTGGCGTAGGCGCCGGCTCCGCGTGCAAAGGCGGAATGACCACCGGTATTGTTCATGATCCGCGCTCCCAACCTGGCTTGGAAAGCCGGCCCGCCATGGACCAGTGAGCCGCTCTCGTCTCACCATACACCGCCATTTCGTCAGCCTCCCGGGTTCCGTTTACTGCTTTCGTTTTTTACTGCTTCAATTGCGCATTGAGCATGTCGAACTGCTGGGTCAAATAGCTGCTGGTGGCATTCATCTGCGCCACCATGCTGTCCAGTTTCTGGAACTGGGTACGATAACGCTCCACGGTGGCGGCGATGCTCTGCTCCATGCGGTCGTAGCGTTTCGACAGACTGTCGATGCTGGTCTGAAAGCCCTCGGTGACGCGATCGATCATGCCGTCATCCTCCAGCATGTCTTCCAGCGCGGAATCCAGCTTGCCGATCATGCCGTCGTCCTCGTCACGGCCAACAAAGAAACGGGACACCCCTTCCAGATTATTGCTGATGGCTTCGTCGAGATCGTCGTCATCCACCTTCAGGGTGCCATCCCGTTGCAGGGAGACCCCCAGGTCCGCCAGCACCCGGTATTCGCCTTCGTCCACGCCGGCACTCAGCACCCCGCGCAATTCGGACTCAATACGGCGCACCGTGGAATTCCCTATCAGCTCGCCACTTACGCCGGTTTCACTGTCGAAACGGGTCAGACTGCCGAGACTCTCCTTGAGGTTATTGAAGGCGGAGACGAAATCGTTGACCGCCTTTTTGATCGCATCCGTGTCCCGGGTGATATCCAGGCTGGATTCGCCTTCTTCCACCAGATTCAAGGTAACGCCCTGGATCGCGTCTTCCACCTTGTTACTCTGACTCTGCATGGCGATGCCGTTGATGGTGAATTCGGCGTTGCGGGCGGTCACCTCGGAGGCGCCATCCAGGGACAGCGCGGAACCCAGCCCGCCGGAGAAGCTGACGCCACTGATCGCCTCTTCCGTTCCGGTCTTCGTCGACGTCATCACCAGCCGGTAGGGCGTGCCGCTGCCGTCGTTGACGATGGAGGCCTGCACGCCCTTGTTCTGGTCATTGATGGCATCACGCAGATCCTTGAGGGAGCTCTTGTCCGCGCTCAAAGTGACCTCGAGGGATTCACCGTTGGCCAGATCGATGGAGACCGATCCCGCCCCCAGATCCGCATCCTTATCGGCCACCCCCTGGGTGGCGATACTGTAAGCGCGGGCACGCTGGGTCACATTGATATCGAAGCTGCCCAGCGCCACATCCGTACCGGTGGTGAAGGTGATCGATTCACCAGTCTGGCTGGTGGCCACGCTGCGGAAGCTGTCTTCTTCACCCAAGGTCTCGGCGGCGTCCTGGAACTTTGCCAGCGCGCTCTCCAGGGTACCGAAAGCGGAGATCTTGGCCTGATAGCTGGCCGCCTGATTGGTGATCGGAGTCAGTTTCTGCCGCTCGGCGGCCTCGAGCTGATCCAACAACCCGTTCAGATCCAGGCCGGACCCGACGCCTAAAGATGCGATGCTGGCCATAGTGCTTCCTTCTCCTGGCAGGAAAGTGAAACGGAAGGTGCAAAAGGGGACAGGCTCCTCCCCGGCGTGAGGCCTTCCGGATCCTCACCGCTTACCTCAGCTATCGGCCCCACCGCAGCGGACTTTAGCGTCTTTGGCAAAAAGTGAAGCGTCGATTAGAAGGAGGAATGCACGGTATCTCCGGACGCCGGACGCCGGACGCCG
>NZ_AQPF01000099.1:0-2537 GCF_009846745.1 Alcanivorax xiamenensis
CACACTCCGTGGGAGACCAGCTTGCTGGCGATGATTCCATCTCCCTACAACTTCCCGATGGCAAATCCATGCGCGGCGCAGAATGCCCGCAGATCCGCCATCGCCCGATCCGGCAGACAAATGTGGGCGATCACTCTTTCACCGTACTGAATATCCACCAGTTCGGCCTCATGCTGACCGCACCAGTGGCGCAGGGGCTGCTCGCCGGAGAAATCCAGACTCACGGTGACCTCGCTGGTGGGCGCCTGCTCGATCACCTCCATGGCCGCCAGCACCGCTTCCGCCGCGGCGGAATAGGCCCGCACCAGACCGCCGGCGCCCAGCTTGACGCCACCGAAGTAGCGGATCACCACCACCATGGCATCGCCCACACCTTTGTGCCGCAGCACGTTGAGAATTGGCCGCCCGGCGGTGCCGGAGGGCTCGCCGTCGTCGTTGGCGGCGCCTTGGGCGGAGGAAGGCGGCCCAATCAGCCAGGCGTAACAGTGATGGGTGGCGTCCGGGTAGCGTTCACGGGCTTCCGCCAGCACCGCCTGCGCCGCCGCCCGGTTGTTGACCGGCCGGAGCCAGGCGATGAAGCGGCTTTTGTTGATTTCGATCTCCCGATCCACTGCCGCGGCGGGGACCGGATAAGGGGTGGGGGCGGGTTCCGTCATGGCGGCATTGTACGGGGTCCCGGTCTTTGTGTCCGGCCTCTTCCCTGTTACCCCACGGTTGTGAACAGCCTGCTTCGCCTGTTCACTGCCGAGGCAGCTTCCCACAACAGGGGCTACGAAGCCGCTGTGGGAAGCTGCCTTGGCAGCGAACAGACGCGAAGGCATGTCACTATACGATTGATGGATGCAGTGGCCCTGAGACTACACCTTCAACGCCACCGCGCCACTGGTGAGGCGATCCTCCATGTCCTGGTGTGCCTGGCCGATCTGCTCGAACGGGTACACGCGCGGCGGCTCCGGTGTCAGCACGCCGTTTTTCAGGGCCTCGAAGAAGGCGGCGGCGGTGGCGTCCCGCACTTTCGGGTCGCGGGTGTAATGGCCGCGCATGGGGCGCACCACGGTGTTGGAGCCGCGCGCCAGCAGCGACACCGGCATCGGGTCCACCGGGCCGGAGGACTGGCCGAAGTTCACCAGATGGCCCAGCGGCGCCAGGCAGTCCAAGGACTTGTAAAAGGTATCCTTGCCGACGGAATCGTAGGCCACCGCCACGCCCTCTCCGTTGGTAATGGCGTTGACTCTTGCGACGATGTCCTCGTCGCGGTAGAGGATCACATGGTCGCAACCCCGGGCGCGTACCAGTTCCGCTTTTTCCTCACTGCCGACAGTGCCGATCACCCTGGCACCCATGTGGTGTGCCCACTGCACCAGCAATTGCCCGACACCGCCGGCGGCGGACTGCACCAGGATGGTCTGGCCAGCCTGTAGCGGGAACACCTGGTTCAGCAGGACGTGGGCGGTGGAGCCACGCACCATCATCGAGGCGGCACTGATCTCGTCCACGCCATCAGGGATCTTCACCAAGGTATCGGCGCTGATTCGCCGTTCGTCCGTGTAAGCGCCGTAGTTACCGGACACGTACACCACCCGCTCCCCTACCGCGAAGCCTTCCACGCCCTCACCCACCGCGGTGATTTCTCCGGCGGCTTCCAGGCCGGGGACGCCGGGCAGCGGCAAGGTTTGATACAGACCGGAACGCACATAAATGTCATGAAAATTGACACCGATGGCGGTCTGCTTGATCCGCACTTCCCCGGGGCCAGGGTCGCCCACGTCCACGTCTTCCACCCGCAACACTTCCGGGCCACCCGTTTCGTGCATTACCAAGGCCTTGGCCATTGTTGTTCTCCCGAGTTCGAAAAGAGGTTAACGGTACCCGGGCCATTCGCTTGCAAGCAAGCTCCCCACGGCCTTACTACAACGCTGCTGTGGGAAGCTTGCTTGCAAGCGAAGTCTTTATAGCCAAACCGCATCCCAGAGCGAATAATCGCGCACGGAGCGGACCAGACCTGCTCGTAGAGGATTTGCCACGACGTAACGACACAACGTGACGAGATCATCGTCATTTCTTAGCGCCCGATCGTAAAAGCCCGATTGCCAGAGCATCTCATCGCAGGCGGTAAGAGCACGCCAATTCCGGGTCGTTATTCCTTTGGCCTTGCGTACGGTGGCGGATAAAGTGACGTCATTTTTAAGCCGTAACACCCAATGCACATGGTCCGGCATCACCGCGTAGCATAAGGTTTCCGCGAGATCAGTGCTGGCCTGAAAAGCCCTCACGACACAGCGACCTTTCCATAGCGTATTAAAATGCGGATGTCTGTCATGACATGTCATCCTGATGTGGTAGATCCGCCCGGCTTCGCTATGACGGCCCGCCCTCAGACGATGTGACCGTGCCTTCCCTGGCATGTCGATGCTCCGGTTCTTGATGGGGCCTTGAACTTAGCAAAGTGAGAGCCGGGACATGGATACCGGTCGTCGTGGAAAAAACGCCATTGGACCGACAGCAACCCCGTTCGCTTGCAAGCAAGCTTCCCACAG